>CALMCS010001031.1 GCA_937862875.1 uncultured Comamonadaceae bacterium | reverse complement strand
GCCCTGTACCCCACAGCTGACGATCGTCGGCTTTTCATCAGGAACCAGGTCAGCAAAGGAAGCCCGTCGCTCGGCCACAAGGTGCTGGGCTCACTCCTGGGAGCACGGAAGACTCCCTGCGTATTCACCACAAACTTCGATTCGCTTGTCGAAAGCGCTGCCACGATTGCATCGCAGCTTCTGCCCGCCAACGAACGCGGTACGCCGACCCTCGCCGCGATCGACAATGCGGCCCGCGCCGAAACCTGCCTGCGCGAGAGCGAGTGGCCGCTAATCGTGAAGCTGCATGGCGACTACCAGTCTGTCGAGCTCAAGAATACCGATCAGGAACTGGCACAGCAGGATGCCCAGTTGCGTCTGGTGTTGACCCAATCGCTGCAGCGGTTCGGACTGGTCGTGGTCGGCTACAGCGGACGCGACGATTCCGTCATGCAGGCGTTGGGCGCCGTGCTTCGTTCCCCCGTGCGCTACCCCAAGGGCATCTACTGGCTGTGCCGTGACGCGGACAGCCTGCTCCCGGCCGTTCGAGAACTGCTTGAACAAGCCAAGCTCGCACAGGTGGATGTGCACCTCGTCAAGGGCACCACCTTCGATGAGCTATGCGGAGACATCGCGGACGTCACGGACCTCGCTGCCCCCCTGGTCACCCATGTGTTCGGTGAACGCAGCGCCGCCACTGTGGCGCAGGTACCGCTGCTGCGACAGGCGGCATTGCGAGCGCCGGTGCTCAGGCTTTCGGCCATGCCTCTGATCGAGATGCCCAAGTCCGCTCGAAGGATCGCTCTCAACTCGAACGCTGGCATCGCCGACGTTCGCGCCCTGCTCAAACAGGCCGGCGTGAGAGCCACCGTGGGCCAGGCAGGGGGCCCCGGCGTGCTGGCCGCATTCGGGGCCGATGCGGCGCTGGAGAAAGCGCTGGCACCATACGGAGCCAAGTTGGCCGGCGAGGTCGCACTGAACATTGCCAGGGACTCCTGGGCCAAGGGTGTGATCTACGATGCACTCGTTCGCGCGCTCTGCAGGGAGCTGCCTCTGTTCGCACGGTTGCATGGCCGTGGCCACAGCCTCTCGGTGTCACGTCCGAACAGCGAGCTCCCCAGGGAGCTGGCCCAGGCCAGACGTGGGCTGCTGTCGCGCTTGGAAACTGCGTATGGGTCCGAGTTAACTGGTCCGGTCCCAGGTACTTCCGGCAAATACTCCGAAGGTCTTTCAATCCGGCTGGAGCAGGCCGACGACCGCTGGTGGGCCGTGTTTGAACCGGCGACCTTCATTGACCTCAACCATCGCGCACCTGATGCCGATCCCCCTCAATCGAACGCCGAATGGCGTAAGGCCGAAGATTGGCGCAGGGAGCGCTGGGTGCAGAAGTACAACCACCGCTGGTCCGCGATCCTCGATGCGTGGGTGGAGTTGCTGACGCATGCCCAAGGTCCCCGACGCAGCGCCTACGGCTTGGCCGCGGAGACGGGTATCGATGCGGTGTTCGAGCTGGGCGCCAAGACCGCACGCAGCAGGCCAGCGCACGACCACGATTTCTTCCATGTGCCGCGGGGGCAACGATGAGTGTCGAGAAGCCGCTCCCGATCAATCTGCCTGCCTTCACGCTGCTGGAGGAACCCGAACTGGCCTTCGCGTCTGGAAACCCCAAGGCCCGCCATCGACACCCCCTATTGGGACTGTCGCGCTTTGGCGCGTTCGACCAGGCATCGTATCGACACTACAGCCAGGACCTTCGCGTCGCGTACGTGGGCCCCAGGTCAGGTGCTGCGCTGGTGCGCGACATGCGGGAGAGCCTGCGTGGACCGCAACGCAATACCGACAACAACAGCTACGCACAAGCCTATCCGGGATTCGAAAGCCTGTTCGGGGTGGACTTGCTCAGTGCCGACAAGCAGGCCCATGTCGTGTGGCCAGAGGAGCTGTACGACCTCGGTCAGGGCGACACGGTCAGCAAGCGGGTACGTGCCGCGCTCCATCACGCACTTAGGCGCCTTGAGGCGGCGCGCGCCCAGTTTGACGTGGCGCTGGTGTACTTTCCCGATCGATGGCTTCCGCATCTTCGAACCAAAGAGTTCGATGCACACGACGAACTCAAGGCACTGGGGGCTCAGTTGGGCATTCCAACCCAAGTCATCAACGACAAATCGCTGAAGTTCGGCAACTGGGGCGCACGCGCGTGGCGGCTGTCCGTGGCGCTGTATGCCAAGGCCGGCGGGACGCCCTGGAAGCTGGCGCCGATCGAGGGCATTCCCGAGGACACCGCCTACATCGGGCTGGCCTATGCCATCCGCCGATCCTCGGACGAAGCCCACTATGTGACCTGCTGCTCGCAGGTCTTCGACATGGAAGGAGGCGGCATGCAGTTCATCGCCTTCGAAGCGAATGACGCCATTGCCGACGAAGCGGAGGCACGACGCAACCCCTTTCTATCGCAAGCTGACATGCGGGCGGTCCTCACGCGCAGCGTCCGGCTCTACCTTGAAGGACATGCGGGCCGCGTCCCGCGTCGCCTTGTGATCCACAAGACTACCGCCTTTACTGAAGGCGAGCTCAAGGGAGTGCAGGACGCGACGCAGTCGATCCCGGAAGTCGAGTGCATCGAAATTGGCTCGAGTTCGGCATGGCGAGGGGTCTGGATGGTCGAGGCACCAGGCAAGCAACCCAGCGTCCAGCCAGCGCGCTTTCCGGTTCCGCGCGGCACCCTGGTCATGACCTCGGGCAACGCGGCCCTCCTCTGGCTTGCCGGCAATGCACCGTCGGCTGTCGGCGGCAGGGACTATTTCCAGGGAGGCAAGAGCATCCCGAAACCCATTGTTCTCCGCCGTCACATGGGGCGCGGCCCCTTTGAACTCCTGGCTTCCGAAGCCATGGCGCTGGCGAAGATGGACTGGAACAACGATGCGCTGTACGACCCCCTGCCGGTGACAATCATGTACTCGCAACGGCTGTCGCGCACCATCTCCAATGTGCCCAGCCTGCCCGCGCACAGCTACCCCTATCGGCTGTTCATGTAAGAACCTACAATCATGCGCAAGGCGCCCGCCGTACTTGCACGCGAGTAGAAACAGGCTCTTCTTCCATCGTCATCGATCTCCCTTCCGGGCCTCGTCGTCGGGGACTTAAACGCGTGCGTCTGCCCCGACGCGGCGAGGTGAACCGAAAGGAAGACGCATGATGTTCAAAGCACTGGCGCGCGCTGCCCACCAATCCCTGCAAGCCCGCGCGGGCTGCAACATCTGCCACAGCCACGTTCACGAATTGCTGGCCGCGGCGTTCGGCTACAGAACCTGGGCCGCACTGACCGCAGACGCGCTGCTGGCCGACCACGGCGTCGGACAGGCCCCGCAGGACTCTGCCGAGCCGCAGATCACCGGCCGCGCACTGCAACTGCAGTACGGCCAAGCCGAGGCACTGGCTATGGCTGACGCGCTTGGCGAATTCATCGCCGACAAGCAGTTGAGGCGGGTCCGTTGGGCAACCCTGGCCCCACTGCTGCGCATGGCCAGGCGGTCCGAGGCACCCGGCGAGCACGAAGAGAACGGCGATGCGGATGAAGACCTGCAGGACTGGGACGATACCTCCCGCCTATCCGAGAACGCAAGCACCTTCCCCCGCGAACAGTTCCTGGCTTCGGGGCTTCTCCTGGAGAGCCTGGAGCAGGCTGCGACGAAAGATCCGCACGCACATCAGGTGCTGGCTGCCTTGTTCCGTTGCAGCAAGCCCAATACCTACCTCTACGAGGAGTCGCAAAAGGGACGCCAGCTCACCGCCAGTGAACGCGGCTGGGTCGAGCAGTACCTGCTGCTGGCGCCCCGGTACGCCCGCTACGAGGCGCACTTGAAGGCTGCCGCCGAAGCTGGTGTGCGCGCCGCCGCGCTGGAGTACGGAGTGGCCTTCGAGCGCCCGGAGTTCATCACGTTGGCCGAACGCCTGAACGGCGACGTCGACCCCGAGCAGATGGCACGGGTGGCAACGAGCCTCGAAGCCCGCACCCGGTGGCTGCGCCGGGCGGCCGAAGCGGGCTCTCACCGGGCATTGGAAGACCTTGCCGATCTCGGCGACCCATGGGCGCAAGAACGCGTGGCGCCCCTGGCCGGCCTGCACTGGTTGCGAGACGCTGCAGAGCGTGCCCTCGCCGAAGGCGATCCGGTGCGTGCCTGGATCTGGCAATACGTGGCGCTGGCGCGCGGTGAGGACCTGACGCTCTCCACGCTGGCGGCCCGCCACGACGGCGGATCGAACGATGGCGAGTTCTACGACAGCGACTTCGGCGGGCCGCTGTACGTCGATGGCGACGAAGGACTTGCGCTACCTGAACTCGAACGCAACCAGCACGGCGAGGCGCAGGCGAAGGCCCAGGCTATCCTGCGCGCTTGAACGAGTTGGCATCGTAGGAACACGATGCCAAGCCGAAAACACAGACCCGAACCAGTAGCAGGACAATGCGACCATCGCTTCGCAGTCCTCCGTTGCCATGCCCGTCCACTTCGCCATGCTCCAGCTGTTCGATTCCGCCGAGGGCAGTCTCGCCGAGATCGAGCTGTCGCACCCGGACATGCCGAACGGCGAACGCCGCTGGCTCTGGATCGAGCCCAACTGGGTGACGCTGTTGCTCCCCATGATTGAAGGCACGGCCACGATGCGCGTGTTCGACGGTGCAGTCCTGACGCTCAACGGACTGCGAGGCGAGCTGCGCTGGCACAACGGAGGGCAAAACGCTCTATTGTCTGCCCCCGATGCCTCGCTGCGCCCCGAGTTCCGACGGCTGGTTCATCAGCACCTGAACTGAAAACCACTTCAGGTTCGGAGGCCAAAGACGTTCGCTCTCACTCGCCCCTTTGGTTATCCCGCCGCCCCCTGATCATCTGGGCCAGTGCCCTGAAAAACGGTTGCGCCGCACACATCGCAACGTTCTCACGGTTGTCCCAGGCACTTTGGATCCCGATCAGCCGATAGTCATAGGCGGAACCCTGTGGCGGCAGCCGTGTACCGAAGACAGGACCCCCGCTCATTCCGCCAATATCGAACTGTCGTTCCCATTCCGCGACGGACTCGAAATCGACCCTCGCGAATAGACGTGAATGCTTTGTCGGCAACAAGTCGCCAGGGCGTTCAGGCAGGTGCATCACGCGCACCGTGACATGGCTTTTCAGGGAAGGCCGGTCATGACTCAGGGTTGCGAACTGGGTTGGCAGGCCGACCAGCGTCCAGAACGAAAACTCCTCCAGATCCTCCGAGTCCCACTGCTC
>CALMCS010001030.1 GCA_937862875.1 uncultured Comamonadaceae bacterium | reverse complement strand
AGAAAGTGGTGGTGAGCGAGGCAGGTGCCTCGGTCTATTCCGCCAGCGAATACGCCAGCCAGGAAATGCCCGATGTGGACGTGAGCCTGCGCGGCGCGGCCAGTATTGCGCGCCGCCTGCAGGATCCGTTGGCCGAATTGGTCAAGATCGATCCGAAGAGCATCGGCGTGGGCCAGTACCAGCACGACGTGAATCAGAGCGAGCTGGTGCGCACGCTCGAGGCCGTGGTCGAGGACTGCGTGAACTCGGTGGGTGTGGATCTGAATACCGCCAGCGTTCCCTTGCTGTCGCGCGTGTCGGGCCTGTCGTCGAGCGTCGCCAAGTCGGTGGTGCGCTGGCGCGAAGCCAATGGCGCGTTCAAGAGCCGCAAGCAGCTCATGGACGTGAGCGGTCTGGGCGCCAAGACCTTTGAACAATCGGCTGGTTTTCTGCGCATTCGCGATGGCGAGAATCCGCTCGACATGACGGGCGTGCACCCGGAAACCTATCCGGTCGTGCAGCGCATCATCGAGACCACGGGCAAGCCCGTCGCCGAGATCATGGGCCGGGCAGACATGCTCAAGACGCTCAAGCCGGAACTGTTCTCGAACGAGCAGTTCGGTGTCATCACCGTCAAGGACATTCTGGTCGAGCTCGAAAAGCCGGGTCGCGATCCGCGTCCGGACTTCAAGGTGGCCCGTTTCAATGACGGCGTAGAAGACGTCAAGGACCTGAAGGAAGGCATGATTCTGGAAGGCACCGTGAGCAATGTGGCGCAGTTCGGCGCGTTCATTGACCTCGGCGTTCACCAGGACGGTCTGGTCCACGTGAGCCAGTTGAGCCACAAGTTCGTGACCGATGCCCGCGAGGTCGTGAAGACCGGCGACATCGTCAAGGTCCGGGTGGTGGAAGTGGATCTGGCGCGCAACCGCATCAGCCTGACCATGAAGCTCGACGCTGCTCCGGCTCGCCGCGATGGCCCGCGCGACAACCGCTTTGAAGGCGCAGGCCGTGGGTTCGCACAACCCGCACGTCGCACCAACGAGGCGCCAGCTCAGAATGCCATGGCTTCGGCCTTTGCAAAGCTGCAGAAACCCAAAGCTTAATTGCCAAAAGCAAGCCCTCGTTGACAATTCATTGACTTTGTTGCGGGATGTGAACAAATGTGAGTGATGGCTATGAACTGCCACGCCGTTGTGGATAATCGACGCAAGTTTGTTACAACGGTGATTGCCTGGTGACTGCACTTGAGATGTCGGACCATTCAATGGTCGTTCCCAGCCTACCGCGCAATGTCGCGCTGCTGATGTCCGAATTGGTTGCGGCAGAGCCGCAGCTCGCTCGGTTGAATCAGCTCTTCAGCTGTGACCCGGGTCTGGCATCGCAGCTCATGCGTGCCGCCAACGAGGAGCGCTACGGCGCGCACCGGTTGGTGGTCAGCGTGCCCGAGGCGCTGGCGTTGATGCCGCTGGCGGCGCTTCGCCAGGTCGTGTCGACGGCTCCGGTAGGCACGGGAGCGCGTGCCGTTCCCGGCTTGAATCTGCAACAGTTCGGGCGCTACAGCTTGAACACGGCGCGCCTTGCGCGTTCACTGGCCGGCATTGTTCACCTCAACCCGGTTGTGGCGTACAGCGCGGGTTTGCTGCATGCCGTGGGCGAGCTGGTCATTCACCGCTCCGAGGCCGATCGCATCGATCGGATCAATATTCTGTCCGGCACCTTCGATCTGCGCCGCGTCGAGTTTCAAACACGCCTTTTCGGCTTCAGCTACGCACAGGTCAGCGCGGGCATGGCCAAGCGCTGGCGCTTGCCGCAGGTGCTGGTCGAGGCGCTGTGCTATCAGGCCAATCCACTCGACAACGATTCCTACGAACCCCTGGCCGCCGTACTGCACCTGGCAGTCTGGCGGGCGAGAGCGCGCGAGGCACAACTCACCGAGCGCGAGCTGGCCGTGACCTATCCCGGCGAGGTAGGCGTGACGTTGGGCCTAGATATCGACACCGTATTGCAGCAGGACCCCATCAACTGGAAGCCCCGACCGGACGAAGACGATTGAGTTCGTCCATGGGAGTCGCCCACAAAAGTCTCATCACGGGTTCTAGGGGGCATGAACGAACGGTCTGACGAACTTGTTTGCTGTGCGTGGTTTGGCAGTTTTCGTTTTGAGATGGCGAGAATAGGTCCCTATGCGTTGTTGCGATGCCTTC
>CALMCS010001029.1 GCA_937862875.1 uncultured Comamonadaceae bacterium | reverse complement strand
CAGCGGGCGTAAGCGGTGAATTGGTGAGTGCAGGACATGGCGTGAGTGTACAGGAAACTTGAAATGCGGAACTGTCAGGCCTTGACGTCAGCGGTCACCACATGGGGCGCAGCGCAGGATTCGCGTGTCAGGAACTCCGTGGGGAGTTCCACGCGTACCTGTGATGGAGATGCTTCCTCACCCTTGAGCTGTTGCAGCAGCAAGAGGGCTGCTTCACGACCCAGTGCGTAAGCATCGTACCGAATCACTCCGATGGCGGGTGTGGCGAGTTGGGCCAGTGGACTGTCGTTGGAGGCGATCAGCGAAATGTCATGGGGAATGCGCAGGCCCTTCATGCGAATTGCCGGAAGAACGCCACTGAGGAGGTGAATACCCGCCGCGATCAATGCTGTGGGAGGTTGGGCCAGACCCAGAAGCAGTTGGGTTTGGCGAAAGGAATAATCCGACGAAAAACTATCCAATCGAAGCAATTGCTCATCCAGCGCGACGCCTGCGCTGAGGTGTGCATCTGCGAAGCCGCGCAGTCGATCACGGCCAACACGGTTGGAGCGGCCACCGCTGATCAGTGCAATGCGGCGGTGACCGAGACCCAGCAGATATTCTGTGGCTTGTCGGGTACCGTTGTAGTGATCTGCGCCCACTGCGGGGATGGCCGGCGCCAGCTCGCGCTCGAGCATCACGGTGGGTATCTGGGTCGCGGTCAGCGATTGCTTGACTGCATCATCGTTTTCTTCTTCGATCGAGAACAGGAGACCGTCGGCCTTGCGACGAGCGAACAGCTCAATCAACGCGATTTCGCGTTCGGACTTTCCGTCGCTGCTCGCCACCACCAGCAGGTAGCCATGTTGAGTCAGTACATCTTCTGCCCCCTTCACCATGGCCGAGTAGAGTGGGTTGCGGATGTCTGAAAAAATGAACCCCACCATGCGTGTTGATACCCCACGCATGGCTTGGGCCGCCACACTCGGTGACCAGCCAAGATCAGCAATGGCACGGTTGACGCGTTCACGCGCCGCAGGTTTGACCGAGGCCGCGCCATTGACGACGCGGGAGACTGTGCCGATCGAGACCTCCGCCGCGCGAGCTACGTCATGCACAGTGATGCGAGTGCTGGGAGTAGAAGGGGTGTTGTCCATTGCGCGCGCGAGGAATCCAGCTGGGAGACCACTGCGTTAATGGGCTTTTTGGAACAACTCCAGGAAGTCCGCAGTGGTGGTGTGTCGAGGGTTCCAGCGATTGTAGTTGGCCTCGGTGCACAACTTGGCCATCTCCTCGTGTCTCTCCGCTGTAACGCCCGCATCGCGAAGCCGCGAGGGAACGTTCAGGTCGGCGCAAAGTTCCCGGATGGCCGTGACGGCCTTGCGCGCTGCGTCCAGTGTGGACAGACCATCGACGTGATAGCCCATGGCGCGTGCAACGCGAGCATACTTTTCAGGTGCGGCGTTCATGTTGAATGCGGCCACGTGAGGCAGACACAGTGCGTTCGACAGCCCATGGGATAGATGAAAGAAGGCACCCACAAAACGCGCCATGCAGTGCACGTTGCCCAGACCGGTTTGGCCGAACGCCATTCCGGTCAGTGCGGAACCGCACAGCATTTTCAGACCCGCATCCAGCTGCGTGCGGTCCGCAACAAACTGCCTGATGTTGGCGGAGATGAGTTCGATGGCATGCAGGTTGATGGCATCCGTCATCAGATTCGACTGGCGAGAAATGTACGATTCAAACGCGTGCACAAAGGCGTCCAATCCAGAATGCGCGGCCACGTGGGCCGGCATGGTTGCCAGTGCTAGTGGATCGAGAATCGCCACGTCCGCAGGGTTCATGGCTGCGTGACGTATCGACATTTTCAGATGGCGAGTGGTATCCGAAATCACGCAAGAGCCGGAAACTTCAGATCCCGTGCCTGCCGTGGTGGGAATTGCGATGCGTGGCAGCGGTCGGATCTTGAATTTTTCGATGCCCTCATAGTCGTGAATGCGTCCTCCATTGGTGGCAAGAATCCCGACTGCCTTGGCCACGTCCATGGTGCTGCCGCCACCTACGGCGAGGATTGCGGTCGCTCTGTGTTCGCTGCAAACTGCAAAGGCGCGTTCGACGGTCGTGTCGCTGGGATCCGCCTCTATGTCACTGAATGCCGTAGTTGCAATACCTTGCGATTGCAAGATGGACTCTATGCGTTGATAGAAATCGCTGCCGAGCAATGCCCGATCGACGGCGATGAATACGCGATCACTTTGAAGCGTTTCGAGTACCGACCCGAGTTGGGCGTGGGCGCCTACGCCTAGAAAGATACGCGTCGGGCAAAAGAAACTGGAGATGTCTGAAGTAAGCATGGGCGTTAAAAATGCCTTCGAATAGGGAAGGCATTGCAATTTATTCTTTGATGGTGGCGCTGTTGGTGATGAGGTCGGTCCAGCGTTTCACTTCGGATCGCACGTAACGATCAAACTCTGCAGGGGGCATTCCTCCCGGCTCGGCAGACATGCCAGCCAATACATTCTTCATGCCTGGCGTTGCCAGTGCTTGCACGATGGATTGGTATAGCTTGTCTTTGATGGGCTGGGGTGTGCCGGCCGTTGTTGAAATGCTGTACCAAGTGGTGCTCGTATAACCGGGCAGACCCGACTCGTTCAATGTCGGGAGATTGGGGAACGACGCAGTGCGCTTGGCCGTGGTAATACCAATCGCCTTGACGTTGCCTCCAGAGATCTGGGACGCAGCGGAGCCCGCAGAGTCGATCGCGAATTCAAGACGCTCTCCGATCAGGTCGGTCATCATTGGCGCAGCGCCTTTGTAGGGCACGTGAACGGCATCCACATTCGCCATGGACTTCAACAACTCAGCGGAGAGATGTTGCGTGCTGCCAATGCCTGCAGAACCGTAGGACACCGGTTGTTTGCTGTCCTTCATGTACTTGATCAGCTCGCCCACATTGTTGACGGGCAGTGATTTGGGTACGAGCAAGATATTCGGTACCAACGCCACGTTGGTAATGGAGTCGAGATTCTTGACGAAGTCGTAGGGCAGGTTCTTGTACAGAGCTGGCGCAGCGGCATGTCCTACGTTGGCCAACAGCAGCGTGTATCCATCCGGATTCGCTCGCGCCACCGCTGCGGCTCCAACGGTGCCGCCGGCACCGGGTCGGTTGTCCACAATTACCGGTTGTTTCCAGATGATCTGCAATTGGTTTGCCAGTGCACGGGCCACGATATCGGTGGTACCACCGGGTGTGAACGGTGCAATCAGTGTGACGGCTTTGGTGGGCCAGTTCTCGGTGGGTGATTGAGCGATGGCACCGGCGGTGAATGCCATGGAAACGACTGAAAGAGTGAAGTTGCGCCTTGCGCGCGAGAGTGATTGCATTGTTATGTCTCCGAGTGGGTTTCGTGGGTCTGCGTAGCGTTGCGCTCAATCGAGCTTGACATTCAGGCTTTGGATGAGCGGACGCCAGCGACCGATTTCCGTTTGCAACAGGCGCGTTGCGCCCGCCGAAGTCTGGTGCTCTTCGCTGGGCGTTTCAATCCCGGAGCTGGCAAGGCGTGCCAACACATCAGGATCGCGCATGGCCACACGTGCAGCCTGATTCAAACGATCGACAACTGCAGCGGGTGCACCGCTTGGCATGACCAACATGTTCCAGATGTCGTAGTTCAGGTTCTTGTATCGTGTGGACTCGCCAGCGGCGGGTACATCTGGAAGCGCCTTGATGCGCGCGGGACGCAGCACGGCAACGCCTTTGACCTTGCCAGATTTGATGTAGCCGACGGATGTGGTGGAGCTGTCGACCATATAGTCGACGTGCCCTGCAATCACGTCGGTCAGTGCCTGTCCCGCCCCACGGTAGTTGATTGCCTGAACCTTCAGATCCAGTGCATTGTTGAGTAATTCCCCGCCCAAGTACGAGCCCGAACCTACGCCCGCGGCACCAAACGTGACTTGTCCCTCTTTGGGCTTGACGTAGTCATGCAGCGCATCGAGACCCACTGGTGGAAAGTCCGCGCGAGCGGAAACGATTTGCGGAGCATCACCGATGGAGGCGATTGCCACGAAGTCCTTGCCCATGTCGTAGGACAGCTTGCGATAGAACGAATTGCTGGCGGCGAGTGTGCCGACGTTTCCAGCGAGCAAGATATAGCCGTCGGGCTTGGCTCGGGCCACGCGCGCATTGCCCACGGTACCGCCTGCGCCAGGAGAATTTTCCACAATCATGGGCTGGCCAAGCTCGCGCGCCATACGCTCCACGATGACGCGAGTGAGAACGTCGGTGGGTCCACCGGCAGCAAAGGGTACAACGACGGTGACCGGCTTTTCAGGATAGCCCGCGGCATGCACGGACAGCCATGGCAGCGTGATCAACGCAGCAATACAGGTGCGGCGCAATGGAGAAAGATAGTTCGACGTATTCATGGGGCACTTCATTATTTGAATAGGGGGCGTGGGCCTGAACCGCAGCGGAAGTCTGGTGTCAAGGATTGAAGATCACGAGGCGTTCTTCGGTCATCTCTCGCATGGAGTGCCATGGCCCTTCTTTGCCGAAGCCACTGTCCTTGACTCCGCCAAATGGCATGACATCCGACCGCGCGCTGGACGTCTCATTGACCTGCACGGTGCCGAACCTCAGCTTTTGAGTGGCAAGCAGTGCCTTGTTCAGATTGCTGGTGAAGACCCCGGCGGATAGACCGTAGGGCGTGGAGTTGGCGCCAGAGATCGCTTCATCCAGGTCATCAAAGGGTTCGAGAGACAGGAGTGGCGCGAAGGCTTCTGCACACCAGGAATTGGTATGCGCTGCTCCGCGAATCAACACGGTGGGTTGAAGCACCGAGCCTTGGCGTTGGCCCCCACACAACAATTGGGCTCCCGCTTTCACGGCTTCTTGAATCCACTCCTCTGCACGGCGCGCGGCAGCTTCTGTAATGAGTGGACCTACCCGAGTGGCGGGGTCCTGTGGATTGCCCGCTGGAAACGATCCGGCCGCATCGGACAATCGCT
>CALMCS010001028.1 GCA_937862875.1 uncultured Comamonadaceae bacterium | reverse complement strand
CGGGTTGATTGATGACGCCACCATTCACGCGCTGAACGATCAAGAAGCCAAGCGAATGCCCTGTCTATAGTTGTGCCACATTGATATACTTTACGTGTCTACTCCATTCGTAAGGTCAACGTCGATGAAGCGCTGCATCGTTGGCATCCGTCGCACCGACATGCCGGTAAATGCTGTCGGAAAGTACGTCCCGACCGTTTGGTTTCCGTCAATGGCGACTATGGCTGCGGTGCTATCGGAAGACAACAGGGCGATGTTGAGGTTGATCCATGAGCGCAAGCCAAAGTCATTGACGGAACTGGCTGAGCTTACTGGTCGCCAAGTGCCAAATTTGTCGCGCACGCTGAGGATGATGGAAGGCTACGGACTGGTATCGATAGAAAAAAACGCTCGCGAAACTCAGCCTGTGGCGCTGGCAACAGAGTTCTTGGTTGTGCTGGATTCACCACAGGGAGATGAGGAATGAAATTTGAGGTCTACTGCGATGAGGCCAATCCGGATGTCTTGACATCCGCAAGTCCGCGTGCGCGATACCTCATGATCGGCAGCCTTTGGTTGCCGGTTGAACTGCGCCACGAAATCAAGTCCAGAGTCGGCGCCTTGCGCCAGCGACATCAGGCATGGGGCGAAATCAAGTGGAGCAAGGTTTCGCCGAATCGACGAGACTTTTATGTGGAGCTCATCGATTTATTCGTCAGCTATGGCGACAACCTGCGATTTCGCTGCATCGCGGTGGATCGTACGCAGTTGAATCTTGCCCTACATGACAACGACGGCGAGCTTGGGTTCTATAAGTTTTATTACCAGTTGCTGCACCACTGGATTCTTGACTTTAACGAATACCGGATTTTTTGTGATGTCAAAAGCAACCGCGATCCCAAACGCTTGCCTGTTTTGGGGCGGTGTCTCTCGAGGGCCAACCTGACATCGAGCATCGTCAGCACGCAGTCGTTGCCTTCACACGAGGTGGTATTGATCCAGTTGTGCGACCTGTTGTTGGGAGCTGCCAGCAGCCGAATCAATGACACGTTACGCGATGGCACTGCCAAGTCGGCCGTCGTTCAGCGCCTCGAAGCGGCACTGGGTAGAACGCTTGCCCTCACTCACAAGACGGAAGAGAAGTTCAACATCTTCAAAATCCGACTGCAGGGGGGGTGGTGATGGCGTTACCCCCACTGGTGAACTACGCCAGCGTGGCTGAATACCGCTCGCATTACGAACGGGTTTACTGTCGCGGCAATATCCAGACCTTTGACGGTATACGTGTGTTCTTTGGTACCAATCAGTTTGGGCACATGTTCTACGAGAGTACCGCACGCGATGGACGCAAGGATGCTTTTTCGTCTGTAAGGGCGCAGCGTATCGACTGGATCAAATCAACGCTTGAGCACCCGAATGCTGACTTGTTCGCAGGTTGGGACAAGGCTTCGCGCGGGTACGACTCTACTCGACGCGTGGCTGTAGTCTACGAGGACTTCGTGGTGGTCGTCGCTATGGGGCTGAAGCTCGATGGCTCGCTGAAGGCGAACTTCGTGACCTGCTACCAAGCGGACAACAGCATCAGCAAGATCAGGACTTCGCCTGTCTGGTCGCGAGTGGACTGCGTCCGTCAACTCGGAGGAGTGCCATGAAAGCGCTCCAGAAAAAACAAAGGCCGCTGATTCGCTACGCGGGTTCAGCGGCCGAAACCTCGATAGGTTCAAAGCCGATAGGCAGTGAACTCAACCCGCGATTCTACTCAAGGAGCAGGTCTTGTCAAGACATCGGTCTTGCGCCTGCCATGGCAATCCCACAATGAACCTCGAAGAACTCCTCAGCACCCTTGAATCGCCCATCGTCATCCGCCCCACGCGTCGGATGACCCAAGGCGAGCTTGAAAGCTACCTTGACAAGGCCGCCGACATCCTGCGCGGCAATGCCGACCACTCAGAATTTCGCGGCTACGTGTTCACGCTGCTCTTCTACAAGCGCATCAGCGACTGTTTCGATGAGGAAGTCTGCACCCAGGTCGCAACCCTAACAAAGGCGGGCATCCCCCAGGATCAGGCCTTTTTGCTGGCACGCGACCCTCAGAATCACCACTTCATCGTGCCCAAGGCGGCCACTTGGGCCACCGTGGCGCGTACCGCCAAGGCCCAGCTCGGCCAAGCGTTGAATGACGCCATGCTCGCCATCGAACGGGCCAACGCCCACCGCCAGAACAATTTCGACGGCATTCTCACCGGCAAGATCGATTTCAACAAGCAAGACGAGCTGCCGCGCGACAAGCTGGTCAATCTGATTAACCACTTCGGCAGTCAGACCTTTGACCGCGCGCACGTCTCTGACGACCTGTTCGGCAACGCCTACTAATACCTGATTCGCAACTTCGCCAGCAAGGCCGGCAAATCCAGCGGGGAGTTCTACACCCCGGCCGAGGTCGGCTTCCTGATGGTCGAGGTGCTGCAGCCCAACGCTGGCGTGTCCATTTGCGACTGGGCCAGTGGTTCGGGTGGCCTTTTGCTGCAGTGCATCCGCTATGTCAAGAAGCATGGCGGTGACGTGCGCCAGTTGCAGTTGCACGGCCAGGAATCCAACGTTGCCACTTACAACATCTCGCGCATCAACATGATCCTGCATGGCATCCCGGTTTGGGAGCACAAGCAGGGCGACAGCCTGCGCGACCCGCGCCACGTCACGACTGACAACCGTCTCAAGCAGTTCGACCGCATCATCATGAACCCGCCCTTCTCGCTGGAGGATTGGGGTTACGACACCGTGGTGGCGGGCGACAAGTTTGGTCGCCTGTCACACGGCATGCCCCCGGCCAGCAATGGTGACTGGGCCTGGATGCAGCAGATCGTCAAATCCCTCAAAGAGGCCGATCCAGACGCTGGCACAGGCGGCCAGGGCATGGTGGTGATGTCCCAGGGTGTGCTGTTCCGTGGGCAACCCGAACAGACCGAAGAAGAAGATGGGCAGAACCAGAAGGCCGATGCCGAGTACGTGATCCGCCGCGGCTTCATCGAAGCCGACTTGATCGAGGCCATCGTCGTGCTGCCGGGCAAGCTGTTCTATGGCAACAACGTGCCCGGCTGTCTGGTGCTGCTCAACAAGGCCAAGCCTGCCGATCGCAAGAACAAGATCCTGATGATTTGGGCCTCGCGCCACTTCCAGAAGGGCAACCCGCAAAACTTGCTGCGTCCGTCAGACCTGATGCGCATTCTGGTGCCGTGGCGCGCCTTCGGCGATTTGGCCACCGCACAGCGTCTGGTGCCTGAGCATGAGGCCCAACTGATCCGCGAAGTCCAAGAGCAGCGCGACGCCCGTCTGGCCGACATTGAGGATGCCTACGGCCCGGTGCTGGAGCCGCTGTCACGGCTGCAGACCGAGTTGGCCACGCTGGATGCATTGGATTTGAAGCAGCAAGCCGTCAAGGATGCCATCACGCCCGAGCATCCCTACTTTCATCCCCTGGCTCCGCTGCAGGCGGATGTCGAACGCATCGAGGGGCAGATCGCCGCTGCCGGTCGTGGCGATAAGGCGGCGCTGAAAAGCCAGTTGGTCACCCCCAAGGCGAAATTCGATGTCGCCCGCAAGAAGCTGATCGACGCCATCAAGGCCCGCCACAAACAGGTAGCTCGTGCGGTCAAGGACTTGGGCAAGCTCCAGGAAGAGCGGGATGCCCGCGAGCAGGAGGTCAAGCTGGCCGCCGAGCGTGAGATCGCGCACCTGCGGGAGGCATCCGCCGACCTGCTGCGCATTTGCAGCAGTGAAGACGAAGCACGTCGCTACTTCACCCTGGTCGGACAGGAAGAGATTGCTGAGAACGAGTTCAACCTAAACCTGCCGCGTTATGTCGATACCTTTGAGCCGGAAAAGGTGCTGCTGCTCAACGATGCCGCTGCGCAATCGAAATCGGCGACTGAAGCAGCCGATGCTGCCCATGCCGCACTCAAGACGCTCCTGTCCAGCATCGGTGGGGCTGCCTGATGCTGACACACCGCTACCGAACCATCTTGGGCGACATTCCGGCGGATTGGGACGCAAAGCCGCTACGCAGCCTGATCGCCGAGCATTTCGCTGGCGACTGGGGTGACGACGAGGGCGAGCAGGCCGTGGCCGTGATGCGTTCGACCAACTTCACCAACGACGGCCAACTCGATTTCAGCGACGTGGCTACCCGCTATTTTCCGAACGACAAAGCGGAACAATTTGGGCCCCTTCGGGGCGCCTTGCTGGTCGAGCGTTCTGGAGGCGGACCGGATCAGCCTGTTGGTCGCATCGGTTTCATCGAACGCGATATTCCTGGATCGACCGTCTCAAACTTCGTGCAAGTCCTCCGGCCTGATCCGGAAAAAGTGGATGCAAGCTTCCTGGGCTGGGCGCTGTTTGAATTACAGCGCACGGGCATCGTGGAGCGCGTGCAGCAACAATCCACGCAGATGCGAAACCTCAATTGGCGGGACTATCAGCGCCTGTTGTTGCCTTGGCCCGAGGTTGACGAGCAGCGCCGCATTGCTGCCGCTCTCAGGCTGGTCGATGACGCCATTCAGAAGGCACGGGCGGAATTAGATGCAACGCGGGAGTTGAAGCGGTCGCTGATGAATTCATTGTTTGCTGTGGGAATGCCAGGGCGGCATACTGATTTTCAAGAAACGAAGATCGGCCCGATTCCTCAAGGATGGACGGTCCGCACAATCAGCTCCGTCCTAGCCGATAAGCCAGACAGTGGAACTTCACCACTATCGCGCCCCGACCCTCCTGGAACGCCCATTCTCAATGTCAGTTGCGTCAAGAGTGGTGTCTGCAGCCCTGCTGAGGTCACCTACGTTGACGTCTCAGACGACGAAATTGAACGATACCGGACACAGGCCGGTGACTTCTTCGTTTTGGGGGGCAATGGCAATCGAGATTTCGTGGCCACTGGTGGCTTGCTTCGCCAGACCCCAGATGTAGACACGATCTATTCGGACAAGTTGATTCGGTTGCGCTTCAACGCCGAAGAAGTCGCAGATCGACTCGTACCCTACCTGTGGCAGTCCTGGGAGTTTTTGACACGACTGCAATCCAAGGCCGAATCGGGTAGTGGGCTTTGGATGATGAGCAAGCGGGATATTTGTCGGGAACTTTTCGCCTGCCCGCCGCCGGAAGAACTGAAAGAGATTGTTGCGTTGCTGGACAGTACAGAAGAGCAACTCAACACGCAGAACAAGAAGGTTGGAGCATTCATGGAAGTGAAGCGCTCGCTCCTACAAAACCTGATCACCGGCAAAATCAGAATTCCAGAGGGGGCCTCATGCCTGAATTGAACGATTCCGGTGTGCTGTCCTACAGCGTTCGCACACTGTTCAACGAGGAAACCACCGTCGAACGCGAGATCATCGAACACCTTAAGGCAGCCAAACTGGGCTGGACTTGGCGCTTGCGCGATTTCCTGAAAGTGTACCGGCCCGACGAGAGCGAGGTGCTGCTGTTGCCGCTCTTGCGCGAGAAGCTCAAAGCCCTGAATCTTGCCGTGCTGACCAACGATGCGCGAGTCGATGCCATCATCACCAAGCTGCGCGGCTGCCGTGACAACCAGCAATGGCTGGCGTGGCTGAAGGATGGCGTCAATTACAAATTCGACGCAGCCGAGAACGCGCAGGATGTGCGCCTGATCGACTATGAAGACATTGACGCCAATGACTGGTGGGTGACCAACCAATTCTCGATCGATGGCAAGTCAACGCGTCGGCCCGACATCGTGCTGCTGATCAACGGCATCCCCATCGTCGTGATCGAGGCCAAGACGGCCAGCCGCAGCAAGCCCGACTGGCGCGAGGGTGCTAAGCAACTGGGCATGTACGCCGAGGAGATTGACCAGCTTTTCTACACCAACGCCTACGGCGTCGGCGTAAATGAGACGCGGATGATGTACGGCGTGCCCGGCCGGCGGCTGCAGTTCTGGCTGCAGTGGCGTGACCCGTGGCCGCACGAGATCGACGAATTCGACGAGATGAAGGTGTCGCTCTACGGCCTGTTCGACCGGGGCAACCTGCTCGACTTCATTCGTCACTTCATCGTCTTTGTCACCAAAGATGGCAAGACCGAGAAGGTGGTCGTGCGCTATCAGCAGTATCTGGCGGTAAAGGACATTCTGAATCGCGCCACCGATCTGACGCTACCAGCGGAGAAGCGCCGTGGCCTGATCTGGCACACCCAGGGTTCAGGCAAGACCCTCACGATGATCTACGCCGCCCGCAGCCTGTGGGAAGACCCCAAGCTGCAGCAGCCGACCGTCATCCTGCTGGTGGACCGCGAGCAATTGGGCGACCAGATGGATCGCGAGCTCAACTCCTCCGGCACGGACAACGTTCACGTGGCGGCCAGCAAACGCGATCTGGAAGAAAAGCTCAGCGGCGATTACCGGGGCGTGATCCTGACCACGGTGCATCTGTTCGAGGGCATGCCCAAGCACGTTACCAAGCAGCGACCGAACGTGATCGTGATGGCCGACGAGGCACACCGCACGCAAGAGCGCGAGCTGGGCACCTACATGCGCTCGGCGCTGGAAGGAGCCTCGCTGTTCGGCTTTACCGGTACGCCTATCGAGAACGACGACCACAACACCCCCAAGGCCTGGGGTTATGTGAAGGACGACGGCAAGATCGAGCGATATATGGGGCGCCCCTACACAGTGACTGACGCCCTGCGCGATGGCGTGGTCAAACCCATCCACTGGCAGCCGCGCGTGACCGACTGGCAATTGCATGGCACCAAGCTGGACCTTGCCTTCAAGCGCGAGTTTGGCCACCTACCCGAGGAGGAGCAGAACAAGCTGACGACCGAGGGCGCACGGCTCGATGCGCTGCTGTTCCACCCCACCCGGATCAGCCAGATTGCCGATGACGTGGTTCGGCATTTCACCGAGCACGTCCGCCCCAATGGTTTCAAGGGCATGCTGGTGTGCCGGGACAAACAAGCTGTGAAGCTCTACGCCACCGCCTTGCGGGAGAGGTTGGGCAATGACGCCGTGATGGCCGTCATCTCCGAAGCGCCACAGAAGGACCCCGAGGACATTCAGGCCCTCTACTTGGGCGAGACAAAGCGCAAGAAGCTGCTCAATGAATTCCTGATCCCGGCGCAGTCAGAAAACGAAGAGCACCGGGATAAGGCGTTCCGAAAGGTGGAAATGCTGGTGGTCTGCGACATGCTGCTCACCGGCTTCGACGCGCCGATTTTGCAGGCTCTGTATCTCGACAAGAAATTGCTGAACCACACGCTGTTGCAGACCATTGCGCGTGTTAACCGCCCCTACAACGAGTTGAAAGGCCACGGCTTGGTGCTGGATTACTACGGTATTTTCGACGACCTGAATGAGGCACTGAACTACCGGCCTGACGAACTGGGGGACGTGGCGTTCCCGTTCGACACGATCCGCGAGCAGTTCCGCAAGACGTTCCAGCAGGTCTGGGAGCTGTTCCCGCTTGAGACCGTACCGCGAGATGGTTCGCACGATGCCTTCATCACGGCGATGAAGATCTTGCGTGATGTGGATGGAGCCGAAAAGCAGTTCGATACTGGCTACCGCAACCTGCGCGTCCTGTATGAAGCGCTGCAGCCCGACGAGCAGTTGCGCGACTACGTACGCCCCTACGCCTGGCTGACCAAGCTGTACATGCTGTACAGCAAGAAATTCTATCCGGATGCCAGCAAGAGCATCGAGGCCACAGAGGAAGACGCCGCCCGTACTCGGGAACTGATCCGTGAGCACATTGACGTCGACGAACTGGAAACCGAGTTCCCGACCTACGTTCTAGATGAGCACTTCCTGACCAAGCTTAAGGACAAGAAGCCGGATGCCAAGGCACTGGATATTGAAGCCATGCTATCGGCGGAGTTGCGAATTCGTTTGGATCAGGACGATGCCTTCCGGCCACTGTCGGAAAAATTACAGCGACTGATTGACGAAAAACGCGCGGGCAC
>CALMCS010001027.1 GCA_937862875.1 uncultured Comamonadaceae bacterium | reverse complement strand
TGAACCTGCAGTTCTGCCACGTCATCGTCAATTTCGACATGCCGTGGAACCCGATGCGCATCGAGCAGCGCATTGGGCGGGTGGATCGCATCGGGCAGAAGCACGTGGTGCGTGCGCTGAATTTTGTGCTGGAAGACACGGTGGAGCACCGTGTGCGGCAGGTTCTGGAGGAAAAGCTCGCCCTCATTGCCGAGGAGTTCGGCGTGGACAAGGCTGCGGATGTGATGGACTCGGCAGAAGTGGAGCCGGTGTTCGATGAGCTGTTTGTGCAAAGCCTGCAACATCCGGAAGCCATCGAGCAGGAAACAGACAATGTGGTATCTACCCTGCGCGCCACGCTGGCGGAGTCGAGGGCCAGCAGTGATTTGTTGGCCGCACCGCATGACCTGGACGCCGACCAGGCGCGCAAGTGGCGTGACCATCCGGCGCAGTACTGGCTAGAGCGCGCCATCGTCAATGGGCTGGCGGCGCGCGGCGGAGATGCGACGAAGCATGGCGATGGTTTGTCGGGTGTCTGGCGCGTGCGCTGGGCCGATGGCAGCGAAACGCCGCAGGCATGCTTTGATGCGCGGGCGGCAGATGAACACCCGGCGGCGCAGTGGCTGACGCTGGAGGACCCGCGCGCGCAGGCCATCGTCAGCGATGTGCCGCGCGTTGTGGTGGGGCAGCCCTTGCCCGTGGTTCGTGTGACAGGTTTGCCGGACTCGGTGAACGGCGTCTGGTCGTTGTGGGAGATCGGGCTGGCTACGCAAGGCGCCAGCCGCAAGCGGTTTCTGCCGGTTTTCATCAACGACGAAGGCCGCCCCTTCGTGCCCACAGCCAAGCGAGTGTGGGATTTGCTGCTGACCGAAACCGTGTCCGTGCAGGGCGTGGCCGATGCGGAAGAGTCGGCGCGTTGGTTCGAATCATCGTTTACCGTGGCCCGAGTGCAAGGCGAACCTCTGTTCGTCGCGCTTGCGGAGGAGCACTGCGCCCGCATGAAGGAGGAGCGGGACCGCGCCACCTACGCTTTCGATGCGCGCGATCAGGCCATCGGGCGCATCGGCCTGCCAGCCGTCCGCGAGTTCCGCCGACGCCGTCTGCGCGCCGAGCACGAGGCGCGCTTGGCTGCGCTGGGTGATATGGAGACCACCACGCCCGAATTGAACGCCGTGGCGATGGTGCGAATTGACGCTACGGCCAGCACCGACCGAGGGGGGCTGGCATGAGCAGCGTGTGGCATCAGCGCATTCTTGGGTTTTTCACGGCGGATCTCTCGCGCTTGTGGGTAGCCTGTGATCCGGACGGCGTGCTGCTGGACGAAAGGCTGCTGTCCGAATTGCGCACACGTGGTTTCGAAGTGATGGGCTACGACGATCCGTTCGGTTTTCGCGCGGAATATGAGGAGCGCTATCGCGCGGAGTGGGATGCCAATGCATCTGCGCCATCGGCGGCGCTGGTCGTGCATCTGCGCCGTGATAACGCTGATGATTTGCCGTGGGACATCGTGCGCAATGCCCGCACGGTGAGGATGATTCTGGCCGAGTTGTTCCCAAAGCTCGCCTACGGCGCCGTGCGGCAGGTGGAGCCGGAACTGCTAGCAGCGCTGTTCGATGCGCACCAGACAGAGTTGCAATCGGCGCGTGGCGAAGGCGAATCAAGGGACTTCATCCTCGAACACGTCTATCAACTGACGCCGCGATCCATCCGCACGCCGGTGGACTTCTGGCGCGAGGTGCTGCGTCTGCACTTCGCCAATCGCGCCTTGCCGGAGCCGTTTGCCGAGCATGTGGCGGGCATTCTGCGGAGCCGAAACTTGTTCACCGGGCAGCCGGTGGCGCAATGGCTGTCTTCCAAGAACGCTCTGCTGCGCGTTGTACAGGATGCTTGGTATCGCTATCTGGACAAGCTGAAGCTGGAAGGCAGGCGCGTCGCGGAGCCGGAAGTGACGCCATCCAGCACACCGACCGCACTGATTGAGATTCCCTTCGAGCACACGGATGTGCGCGCCATCATTGATTCGATGTTCCTTGACGGCAGCCTGCATCCGCTGGCCGTCTCTGGCGTTCCGGCTTCGGTGCCGGGCTGGATCAGGGCAGGCATCGTCGAGGATGTGTGGTCGCAGTTCGCGCTGGCAGAAAAGAGCATTGCGGCATTGGCTGCGGCGGTGCCAGACGTGGATGCGCCGGGCAAGCAGTGGAGCGACTTCGCCAAACGGTTTGGTGAGATGTTGAGCCGGGTTCACGATCTGTCGGGCAAGGACGGCGGCGAACGGATGACGGCGATTCGAGAGCGCATCAAGGCGATCCAGGCGCAGTCTGACGAGCGCCTGCAGGCATGGGTAGCGGCCCGTCACTACGCCGACCTGATCCTGCAGCCAGCGACCAAAGGCCCTGTGATGCTGCATCATGTTCCGCGCTTCCTGCGTCAGCGTCGCAATGCGGGCGAAGCCAAGGTGGCCTTGCTGGTGTTCGACGGACTGGCTTTCGATCAGTGGGTGCGAATTAGGGAACATTTGATTGCCCGCCAGCAGCCATTGGCGTTCGATGAAAACACGGCGTTTGCATGGTTGCCTACCGTGACGTCGGTGTCACGCCAGGCGCTGTTTTCCGGTTTGCGGCCACGCGAGTTCGAGGATTCGATAGACCACACCAACAAGGAAGAATCCTTGTGGAAAGCGTTTTGGCATAACGAAGGCTGCGTCGCGCCTGCTGATGTGATGTATCGGCGCGCGCTACGCCAAGTCGAGCAGCTGGATGCGCTGCAAGCTGACATTGCCGACCGCAAGCCCAAGGTGCTGGGTTTGGTGATTGATGAGGTGGACGAACGGCTGCATAACGAGCGATCGAAGGCGGATGTAGCGTATTGGCTGGATCGCTGGCTGCAAACGGGGTTTGTTGAACGCTTGTTCGCCATGCTGCTGAATGAAGGCTTTAGCATCTATGTCACGGCGGATCACGGCAATGTGGATGCCGTGGGCGTGGGCAGGCCCAATCAGGGTGTGATCGCGGAGTCGCGTGGTGAGCGTGTGCGGGTGTATCGCAGCGAATCGCTGCGTGCGGATTCAGCAGTGGTGTATCCAGGAACGATCCCTCTGGACATCGCGGGACTGCCCGCGAACTTCATGCCTCTATTCGCATGCGGACGCAGTGCGTTC
>CALMCS010001026.1 GCA_937862875.1 uncultured Comamonadaceae bacterium | reverse complement strand
GCTAGCCTCGCATGTACCGGCATGCAGAAACGGTCTCTCACAATCTTCCAGCGCTTGGCTCTCCAGGCAGCCAGTGCATACCACTCGCCCGGCAACGATCATCCATAGATCGTTCCATTTCTCAATTCTTCGCTCGATTTCCATATCCTGACTCCTTTCATGTGGGTCCATGGATCGAACGATACATCGGGGGCCCCCATCCAGGACAATGTCAACGACCTGTGAGGCAACTCGGCATCCAGGCCTCGGGCGTGCACTCATTCCGGTCACATCACGCATCGACCTGATCAGTCGGAGTCGCTCATTTCATACGCAACATGGCTCATCGATGGCGTACGTCAAGGCCCCACGCCCGTATTCATCGCCGTAGCTCACATCGAAGTCGACATCAGGCTCGAGCCGCCACGACTGAGCGAACGCAAACTCTGCAACGCGACAGGCCCCGCTGGCACCAGACTTGCTTGCCTCATCCGATCGATCGCCGATCGCTCGGGCTCGTCCATCGGCAATTCCCCAGCGCTCCCTACCAGATAAGGACCACCATGCGACACTTCATTCCGTACACGATTCCTGCCCCGCTTTTAAGCAGTGCTGCCGCCATTGACGTGGAAGAACTGTCGATATCGGACGTCGGTGAAGCATTCACGCAGCGAACCTTCCTCCCGAGCGAACTCGCGGCAGCATGCCTGATGCGCATCAATCACTTGGAGCCGTATCTCAATGCCTTCATTTGGCTGAATCCCGACGTTCTCGATGACGCACGACGCGCGGATGCTGAGATCGTCGAGGGGAAGCAGCGAGGTCCACTGCACGGTGTCCCGCTCGTACTGAAGGACAACATGGACATCGCTGGCGTTAGAACTACGGCCGGCTACGCAGGGTTCGCCTCTGAGGACCGAGTCGTTGACTCTCAGCTGGGAGCGTTCAACGGTCTTGATCTGATGCCCGGGCATGACGCTGAGTTGGTGAGCCGGCTGAAGGCGGCAGGCGCCATCATTTTGGGCAAAAGCAACCTACCGGACTTCGGGCTTGATGGCCTGCGTGCCGATTCGAGTCATGCGGGAGATACCCTCAACCCTTACGACCGCCGTTACGCTCCGGGCGCATCGAGTTCCGGCAGTGCGGCTGCGGTCGCAACCGGCATGGGCATGGTCGGCATCGGGACCGATACAGCCGGGTCGATACTCTTCCCCGCTTCTGCGCAAAGCCTAGTGGGCCTGAAGCCGTCTTTCAATCTGGTGCCGACGGCAGGCATCTTTCCCGGTCTTGCCAATCACGACGTCGCGGGGCCTATTGCTCGTACTGTGACCGACGCGGCAATCACGCTGGATGTGATAGCGAATGAATCGACGGACGTGTCCGCGTTGAGGTATGCCGACTCGCTTCGTCGCGGGTCGTTTAAGGGCAAGCGCATAGGCCTGTTCGAAGCCGGGATATGGGCTGGCGCCTTGCACCCTGAAGTTCAGTCGCACTACTCGAAAATGATTCGAATCATCGAGGACCTTGGCGCGGAGACGGTCCCGGTGGTCTTTGGTGATACCGATTGGAAGTCTCGCTGGTCGTCGCGCAAGAGCTTCGTAGACACGAACTGTTATCTCGCTGGGGTAGACGCCTACCTCGCTGCCCTGGGTGGAGACAACCCGAACTCACGCCTCGCTTTCAGGGCTCGAACCGGATTCGACATTGGCCTCGGGACCACTGCGCCTTTGCACGGGTTGCTGGCCAACACCGGAATCAACGTGGCAATTTCCGGTGCAGAGATGGATCGGGTGATCGAGATAGCCAAGAGCCTTCTCCGGCACTATCAAACAATCTTGAAGGACAAGCGTATCGACGCCCTTTTCATGCCTCGCTCGATAAATCCTCTGCCAGACCTCGACGGTGACACACCGAAATACTTGGGCGACCAGTCGGTCGCTACAGAAGTCAACGAACTGGGGCTTCCTGCAATCACAGTTCCCGCCGGATACCTCGACGACGGCCGACCAATCGCCGTCGACATCGTTGGGACAAGCTTAGGAAGCGATCGCGAGATTCACTCCTTGGCCTTCGATTTCGAGCAGCACACACGATTGCGGAGGCGGCCAGCGATCTGAGTCGGACTGCCACTTCGCACGACAACAAAGACGAAATTTGCCAGGCGTTCTGAGTGCTGAGAAGCGTGCGCAAAGGAAAGTCGGCACGCCAACGCCTTGCGCCGATCCCCTGCAATGCCACGCGCCCATTTTGCGAAATCCACTTGAGTGTGCGTCGTGGGCCCGAGGGCACTTGGAACGGACACCGGGGATCCCAGCAGAGCGCGTTAAGCACCACCCCACAACCGGATCAGATACCTACCGGCTGATCATTGGCAACGTATCAGAAGCAGATACGAGGTTTTGCACATCGAGCGGGACCGCGTACCTGCCATCCCAATTTGGCTGGACCCTTTGCCACTGGGAAGCGCAAGTATTTCTATTTATGGCGGACGGAGCCCATTGCAGTTCAAAGCCGACCAAGGACGGCGCCCTACTTCGTATTGACCTCACGTTTCCGCATGAATGCTCGTATTGTCAAATCAGGTGGACGGTCTGAGATTCAGAAGGTCGAGCAGCGTCTACTTCTCTCCAGAAAAGTGGCAAGATCGAGCGCCGGAAGGGAGACAGACGCATCCGATGCACGGACCCACATCTGAACTGTTTTCAGAATCAACTTGACTTGGGCGGTTCTTT
>CALMCS010001025.1 GCA_937862875.1 uncultured Comamonadaceae bacterium | reverse complement strand
TGGTCGGGCTGGCCCTTGAGGTGCAGTGTCACCGATTCCAGCCGCATGCGGTATTCGCTGACCCGCGCAAAGGGGCGGTAAAAGCCCGCGGTGAAAATCGTCAGCGTCAGGTTCTTCAAACACAGCCCCACGTATTTCCGCGTTCGCAGGTTGCAGCGAAAGCGCGCGATCTGGCCAATGCCGATCTGGTTCCAGACCAGGTGGAACATCTGCGCCTTGCGAAAGCTGAGCGTGCCGATGGCCGAAAAGACGAGCATGAAGGGAAGGATCCAAAAGGGCAGCATCCACAGTGCCTGCATCCACCACGAATCCGTGCCCGTGCCTGTGCCCGCCGCAGACTCCCATTCTTTCATCCACTGGTACACGAAGACATTGAATCGAATGAAGACCGCGAGGCTGATGGCACCGATCACGAGGGAGTAGAGCCAGATCTTGGCAAAGTCCCGATACCGGGGTTTCCAGCGGCTGGGTTGACCGGCGAACGTGGTGCGCTCGACCGTCAGGCGGCGGTAGTTGTAATCGACATGGCTCAGGCCCAGCGCGGAAAGCAGGAGGAACAGGGCTAACCAGCCAAGGGCTCGCCACTTATTCTTGAAAAGCAATTCGGTCCAGTGAGGAAGCGCGAAGAGGCTGTCGCTGGGGTTCATCAACGCCCAGTAGACAAAAGCCCAGAAGGCGACCACCACATACAGCGGCCAGCTGTATCGGTAGACCTCGCCAAGGGTGGCCGTGAATTGCAATCGCAAGCCGCGCCAACGGGTGTTGTTCACGCGAAAGCGTATGGCGCTGCGCCACATGAAGGGGGTCAGCAACGCACCGCAGAGCATGAACAGATTGACCGCGGTATCTTGCTCCGTGTAGCTCGCCAGTTCATACGCGAAATACAGGGCGGCAAACGCCAGAAAGCCTTTGACCATGCGGCGTTTCTGCCCCGTGAACTCGAGCGGCGATCCGGCAATGAAGGTGTGGCCGTAGAAGTAGTGCGCCGTGCGCCAGCGCGCCCACGGGGTGTAGAGGCTGAGCGTGACGATGCACAGCAGAACGTTCACGCTCCAGACGCGGAAATACTCCTTGCCCGAGCCCTCGAAGCGCATCGGGTAAGGAGTGATGTTCAGCATGCCTGGAGACAGGGTCTGCGTGATCAACCGATCAGATCAAGACCGGCGGCATCGGCCAGCGCGTCGCCAAAGCCTTCCTGCTGCGCGCGTTCCAGACGCCCGGCGAGCTGGTCCACGCCGCCCTTCACATACAGGGTGACCGATTCGAATTTCATGCGGTACTCGCTCACCCGCGCAAACGGGCGATAGAAGCCGAGCGAGAACATCGTGAACACCATGTTCTTGAGTCGCAGCAGCACGAATCGCTTGGTCGACAGCGTGCACTTGAAACGCGCGATCTGGCTGATGCCGGTGTTGTTCCAGATGAGGTGGAACATGCGGGCTTCGCGGTAGGCGCGGGCCGGGCCGGAGGCCAGAAAGAGCAGCAGGAAGAAGAACAGGGCGCCAAAAATCACGGCCAGAAAGATCCAGGATCCGGCATCCTTGGTACCGTTCTTGAACAGCAGGGCAGAGCTGCCGAAGAACGCAAACGCGGCCACGACGATCACCACGGCGGACAGCAGAAACACCAGCAAGGTGCCGGCCCAGATTTTCACGAAATCCATGTAGACCGGTTTCCAGCGGCTCACTTCGTTGCCGATGCGTGTGCGCTGCACCAGCAGGCTGCGGTAGTTGTATTCGATGCGAATGATGCACAGCACGGAGAGAAACAGCGCCAAGCACACGAGGCCGATGGCGGATCCCGGGACTTGCGGCAAGCCCTTGGGGGCAGCGACCTCTTCGGCGAAGTCGGGCATCAGTAGATCGAGTGCATAGAACGTGGCCACCCACACCAGAGCCAGCGCAAACACGGGCCAGCTGGCGCGGTAGATTTCTTTCCAGTTCGCGGTGAACACCAGACGCAGACCGCGCCAGCGGGTGTTGGACAGGCGAAAGCGCATGGCGCTGGCCCAGATGAAGGGGGCCAGCAACGCGCCGATGATCAGAAACAGCGAGACGGCGGTGTCCTGGCCGGTGCGCGCGGCCAGTTGGTAGGCTGCGGTGAGCCCGAACACCATGAGAAAGCCGAACACCATGCGCCGCTGTTGCGCGGTGAACTCGAGCGCGCTGCCCGCGATCATCGAGTGTCCGTAGAAGTATTGGGCGGTGCGCTTGCGTGCGAACGGGGTGTAGAAACCCAGCGTCACCACCGACAGCAGCACGTTGACAATCCAGACCCGGAAGTATTCACCACCGCTGCCGGTGAATCGCAGGCGGTGGCCGCGAATTTTCTCGGGCGCCTCGTGTTCGGTTGGTTCCAGGCGGATGTCGCGTTCGCTCATGGCATCCATCGCTGCTCTCCCTCAGAATGATTTGAGGATGAGTATATTGGCTATCGATTAAATTTAGCCAATTGATTTATCTCTATAAATCGTCGAACTTTGTCATCTTCACCACAGGCCGCGAGGCCCGTTGGTTCAGAAACGTTCACCCAGCGCAAGGTAGCGCCATTCACCTTCGGGCAGCTTGGACAGCGGCACGCGGCCAATGCGGATGCGGCGGATGTGCAGTGCCTTGAGACCCACCGCTGCGCACAGCGCGGGGATGGCATTCACGGCCCTCGCGGACAGGGCGAAGCGCAGGTGTGTTTCGTTTTGGCGACTGACCTTGGCCGGCGGGAGCATTTCGCCGCTGCGCAGCGAGGCCAGATCGGCGGCCTCGACGTCGCCACTGACTTCCACGATGCACTCGTTTTCGATCGTGGCGGCGTCTTCGATCAGGCGGCGCGCAATGTTGCGGTCCTGGGTGAAGACCATCAGGCCGCTCAGCTTGACGTTCAGCGGCGCGCAGTCCTCCAGACGCTTGAAGTGGCGCTGCAGCACGCGCACGCGGCGCGCCTGCGGGTCGGTGGAGGAATGGGTTTCTGCGGTCAGCAGGGCCAGCGGGTCCTTGCAGTCGGCGGGGCGGTTCAGCAGCAGGGTGACCGGCAAGAGCTCGAACAGGTTGGCGTCGCGGGAGACTTCCACGCGCTGCGCATCGGAGACGCGCGCGCTGGGTTCTTCCTGCGGCTGTCCGTCAACCAACACCCAACCGCCCTCGATGTATTGCTCGGCGGTGCTGCGCGAGCAACCGGCCTCCTGCATCACACGCTTGGACAGGCGCTGCCCTTCCTCACCTTGAGGGGTATTGCTCTGCTTTTTGGGCATTGCTTGCTTATCAACCATTCCAGCTTTCGTCGACCTGAGCCGAGTGGCTCAGAAAAGGGTCGATTATTCACCGATTGG
>CALMCS010001024.1 GCA_937862875.1 uncultured Comamonadaceae bacterium | reverse complement strand
CTTCAGAAGTACCCGTCTCAAGGTATTCCTCCTCACGAGAAGCTGAAGTTCGACTCGAGGCTGGGACTGCAGCGCCACGTCTTCGGGCTCGCCTACTACGCTATCGGCATTGAACGTGCCTGGGGTGCAGCACGCCTTGCTGAACTGAAAGCCCTGCCCTGGCCGGTTGAGCACGGTATCTCATTCGTCTAGATGCATGATGCACTTCCGCTACAGAGTAGATCGGGTTTAGTTGCGCTGAGAACTTCGACGCTTGAACAGGAGATGCATTTTAAAGATCACTCTGTGAATCTGGTCCGCGCTTCACTTGCGACACGGATTGCTGCGACTTGCAATGCCGCCTCGAATTACTGCAGCGTACTTAGGACCGGTCATTCATCCAGTGACAGATCGGTCAGTGCAGTGGCTGAAAGGCCGTTGACCACGTGAATTCGGCTGCGGCATTTGGCTGACGGCAAACGCCCTGCAGAACGGCCATTTACACCGCCAAGCTCACACGCTTTGCCGACAGGGTCTCAACATTCAATTGAAGAGAAACTGCCATCGATTCATGGCAAACCGCCGCAATGACCAAGTCCAGCGAAATGGCAGATCAGGTACTTGCAATGCCAAGAGTTTTGGAAGTCGTCTTGCCTGCTGCTTTGCCTTCTCTCAGCCGATCCAGATAGTCTGCCCACCGCTGCATCATTTTCGTTCGATGGGCTAGGTACTGTGTCCTGTTGTAAGCGCGCCCATTGGCGTCCTTCACGGCGTGAGCCAGTTGCGCCTCAATCACCAGCGGGTCGACATCCAATCGCTCCGCCAGCATTGTTCGCGCCGTGGCGCGAAAGCCATGCCACGTTTGGATCTCCGGCGTATAGCCCATGGTGATTAGTGCGGTGCGCACCGAATTCTCTGAAATAGGCCGACTGTGGTTGCGCTCACCAGGAAACACCAAGGCGCTGTGGCCCGTTAATGGATAAAGCTCCCGCAACACTTTCACAGCCTGGGTTGAAAGAGGCACCAGATGTGGGTCCCCGTTTTCCTTCCCGTCCTTGCCCCGCTTCATCCGCGCAGCCGGAATCGTCCAGAGGGCGGCATCCAAGTCCACTTCAGCCCAAGCTGCACCACGCAATTCGCCAGGACGCTGAAACAACAAAGGCGCCAACTGTAGTGCCGCCCGCACGATAGGCCCGCCCTTGTATGCCTGGATAGCGCGCAGTAGCTCACTCAGCTTGGCCGGTTCGGTAATGGCAGCGAAGTGCTTGCCGCGGTACGGAGACAGCGCGCCTTTGAGATCTCCCGTGATGTCCCGTCCTACCCGGCCTGTCGCGACCCCGTAGCGCCAAACTTGGCGAGCCAACATCAATCCACGATCGGCCGTCTCTACAGCCCCGCGCTCTTCCACCTTGCGCAGGGTTGCCAGCAGTTCCACCGGCTCAATCTCAGCTAGGCGACGCCCCCCAAGCCACGGAAAGAGATCACGTTCGAACTGGCGCAGCGAGCGCTCGGCATGAGAATCACTCCCTCGAGGCTTCTGTTTGTCGTACCACTCCAGAGCGACAGCCTTGCAGGTAGCCCCGGCACTGGCAGAACCCTTCAGCCTTTCCACCTTTCTGGCATGCACAGGATTTATTCCTGTCGATTTCTGCAGCCTGGCGGTATCACGAGCCTTGCGAGCTGCCGTCAGGCTGACCGAGGGATAGCTGCCCAGAGCCATACGCCCTTCCTTGCCCTCATGCCGATACTTCCAGAACCAGCGCCTCGATCCCCCGGGAGCAACCTCCAGATACAGGCCTCCCGAGTCCGACAAACGCTCCCGCTTCGATGTGGGGGAACAGACGGCGTTACGGCACTGTGCGTCGGTCAACATGGGGGAACACCTCCAGAGGTTTAGCTCGGATTTCCCCTCTGAAACGGGGGAACAAACGCCGCCAGTCTACCCTTTTCGGATTTTGTTCCCCCGTCTGTTCCCCCGCCTCAGCCTGGCTGCCAGGAGACCGCTCCGGACGTCTCCATACCGTAACCCATTGATTTACCAAAGAAAAAGGGCGTTCACCGGATGTTGGTGAACGCCCTTGGACGTCGTAATGGTGGAGCTGGCGGGAATTGAACCCGCGTCCGTCAGCCTTCATCGAGCAGATC
>CALMCS010001023.1 GCA_937862875.1 uncultured Comamonadaceae bacterium | reverse complement strand
ACGGGCCTTGCGATCGATGTTGGCCGCTGCCAGCAGCGCGTCGTTGGCGCGATCGAGCGGACTGCGCGTGAGCTGCTTGGCCTGCGCCAATAAGGACTGGCCCTGGCGCGGATCGATCTGATACACAAACTGCGCAAGCCCCAGCAACTGCGATGGCTGGGCCGCCTGCCCTTGCCAATGTGCCGGTGGCTTCTCTGCGCCGGTGTGCGTTCCCGCATGCGTGGCACGGTGCAGGGCCGCACGCAGCTGGCGGCGCGTCTGGCGCGACACGCTGGGCGCGCTGCCATTCACCACCAGCCCGGTGACCTCCTGGCGCGAGCCCTTGCGCATCACATGTTCCTTGTCCGGATGCGGCGTGAAGCCCTCTTCGCGCAGCACGAAGCGCGCCTGCCGCAGCAGCCTGCCGACCAACTCCTGCGCTGGAGCGCCGGACGCCGAAAACGTCAAGTCATCGGCATACCGGGTATAGGTAAAGCCCAACTTCGTTGCCATGCCCAGCAGTCTGCGGTCCAGACGGCGACACAGCAGGTTGGTGAGCATGGGACTGGTCGGAGCGCCCTGCGGCAACACCCGCTCGCGTGCCTTGCCGCCGACGAACAGCCGCTCGCCATCGACCTCCCAGGCCTGCGCGCGGTTCTCGCTGCACAGCAAGGCCAGGATGGTGGCAATCGAGCCGCCATAACCGAGCTGTTGAAACACGCCCTTGATGCGGCCAAACGAAATGCTGGGGAAGAAATCCTTCACATCCAGATTGATCACCACATCACGCCCCGCATGCGGTTGGGCGTTGCTGATGATCGAGCGCCCGGGCAGAAACCCGTGCGCCGCATCGTGCGCGGGCACCTTGGCCAAGACGTTGTCCAGCACCCAATACTGCGCGCGCTTCAAACGCGGCATGGGAGCGGAAATCAAGCGCTCGCCGCCGGTCTTCTTCGGCAAGGTGAACGAGTGGTAATGGTGGGTGCGCGCCACCTCGCGGTGAAAGCTCAGAAAGCGCAGCTCGGCCACCGTCACGCCCATCGCCTCGGCGAGTTGCGCGCCGCTGTTCAGCGCCGGCAGGCCGTGCAGGGCCAGGCGCGCGGGATCGATGGGCTTGCGAACGCGGTATTGACCGGGTTGCTCCACATCGGTGGGCGTCAGGTCGCCGGAGACACCCGGGCCCAGATAGCCGACATGGTTTGCGCGTTTGGCGTGCCACGCCAGCGCCTTCTCGTGCCGCGCCTTGGCCTGCTCGCGCTTGGTCTGTTCGCGCCCTTCGCGGGCCTCCTTCATGCGCTGCTTGCGCATCTCGCGCAGCGCACGTTCCGGGTCTTTGCGAACGGCCAATTGCTGGCGCAGTTCGCCCAATTCGCGTTGCAGTTCGCCTTCGCGCTGGATCAGGTCTGCGGCCAGTTCCGGCTGACCTTCTCTGCGGGGCCAGAAGCCCATGCGCTGCATCTCTTCGAGGATGACCTCCTGCTTGCTGGAGGACTTGATACGCTCGTAAATTTCGGCACGCGTCGGTTGGGGATTGCTCATGCAGCAGCCCCCTTCGATACGGACAACACAGTGCGGGAGTGTGGAGGGGCGAACGTCGAGCGACGAGCCCATCGGCCCCATCGACGCAGCGAGGCAGTGCCATCTGCAGCCTGGCGCATCGGGGAAAAGAAAGGAGCAACGCGCTTCTCGTCGAAGAGCCCGATAGGCTCACGAGACGGGAGCTGTTCGCTCGACGCTACCCCGTCATGGTGTCGCTGCTTCGCTTGTGGCAAGCCACTCAGGAAAAGCGACACCATGACTGGGGTAGCACAGTGAAAACGGCGCCCGTGGTGCATGAAACGGCAGTTCTCAAGGGCGGCGAAACACCACCCGGATTGCAAGAGCCTGCGCGTTGCTCCAAAAACTAGTTTAGTGCAGTTTGAAGATTTCATGCCAGTTCTCCCTGCTTTTTATCGGTTGCTGTTGGAGAAATGGGCATTTCGTTTTTTCTCGCATCGAGCTGACTCTGCGCCATCAGGCGCAGCGCCACCATGTGCTGGCAGGGGCCCTGAAACAGGCGATGCTGTTGGAAATAATTGCAGGAACAATAGGCGTCGGTCATGCGCTCATCCGAGTTGAGTTCGAGCTGCGTGTCGAAAAACCGCTTGCCGTCACCGCGTGGAATCTGTCCGCTCACACGCGTGAAACCTTCCGCATGACTCAGCTGGGGCGCAGGCACCTTGCCCGCGCGAATCAGCGCCAGCGCGGCCTTTTCTTCGGGGTTGTCCGCCTGCTGCAACTGCGCCGGGGTCAAGGGCTCGCGCAGCAATTCACGCCACGCATAACGCTCGGCGGACAGGTCGTACACGGCGCGGCCGAGTTGCATCCAATGGCTCATCGCGGTGTGCACCTGCGCGCTCGACAATCCCGTGGCGGTCGCCAGTTCCGCCGCACTCGCCTGCCAGCGCTCCTGCAGGCATTGGGCGACGGCGTCGCGCTCCGCATCTTTCAGGTCCGCCTGCGGGGCCATCAAATGGAATTGGGCGCTCGCCGCCCAGTCGTTGGAACTCCAGCCCGACAGGCCGAGCGTGACCGTCACCAGCCCCATCTCGATCACCCAGAAACTCGGCATGCCGGTGCCCAGCAAGTGCACGCGCACGCGGGTCGCTTGCGAGATCAGGCGCTCGAGCGTGAGCAGCCGACGCCGACCCCAGACGCGGATCGTGCGGGCCTGCGCGAGCGGCTCGCCCAGACGCTGCGAACGCTTGGTGACGAGGCGCTTTTCCCAGGGCTCGAACACGATGACCGGCGATTGGTTGGGTGCGAACTCAAACCGCATGGAACGCGGCCCGCTGCGCTCGCGCTGTCCCCGCAGCTGCGCGCAGATGTTGAACAGGTCCATGGGGTGCAACTCGACCACGGTCGCAGGCAAGGCCATCGCGCTCGACACCTGCAGAAACCCGCGCAGCCAACTGTCCGGCAGATCGATCTTTTCTTCGCGAAACGCCGGGTCGTCGCCCACGGTCACATCGAAACCCGTGGGGTCGAGCTGCAGCCGCGTGTCCTTGTAGTTGCGGATTTTCTGGAACTCTTCGTAGAGGCTGGCGGAGTAGTCGATATTGGTCGTGCCGCACAGCATCTCGCCCGAATGATCGAACGCCTCATGCCGGATGCTGACCGAGCAGTAACTCGACTCGTCCTGACTGAACGCCTCGAACAGCAAACGGTCCGGATGCACGGTGATGACGGGATCGAGGACGTACCAGGCGTCGCGGTTGTGGATGTACAGCCATTTGAAATATTCGTTCTGCGCCTTGTAGAACGGGCTGAGCGCCCTGGACTTGGCATCACGCACTTCCTTCAGCTCGGCGGTCACTTCCTTGATGCGTTTCTGCGCGCCGCTGGTGTCCGCCATGAACCCGGCCAACAACTGCGCTTCGTTCTGCGCCAGCCATTCGCGGTAGGCCGTCTTGTCGCGACCGCGGGTGCGCATGTCACTCACGACCACGCTGTGCAGCGCCGACAGGCCTTCGCGCACCTGCAGATAGGCGAGTCCATCGCGCCGCAGCGTGCCGTCGAATCGCGTCGGTGGCCGCAGCACATCGGGAGCGAAGGAAAAGGCCTGCGAATGCGCCGTGTCGTTGACCTGCGTGCTGCCGTAATACTGATATCGAAATTCCATCTCAGACCTCACGCGAAAGTGACGACACTGCGGCCAGAGCCGACTCCCGGCGCTCGCTGGCCAGCGGCTGCATGAAGCTCTGCCCCAACGCCGGATGGCGTGCCGCGATGTCTCTGAGCCCGGCCACATAGTCCGGCTGATCGGCCAACGCGGCACTCACCACCTGCCGCGCAAAAATACCCGCGACCACGGCCGCCGTTTCGGGTGCCTGGACCTGACTGCGCAGAAACTGCAACACACGCGTCTTGCTGGAGCGCGCACGGTGCACCTGGCTCAGCACGGCCAGAAAATACGGCTGCAGATCCTGCAGTCGCGTGGCACGCTCTGCCGCCGGTTCATCGGGCAGGCTGAGCAACCACTGCGTCACAAACAGCTGCACGCTGGTGCTCGGATGCTGCGACAAACGGGTGAGACAAAGACTGGCCTCCGGCGCGCTCATCTCCCTCGTCAGGCGCTGGCGACCGAGCGCCTGCACCCAGGGCTCGGGATGGTCGACCCACGAGATCAGCAACTCGGGCGTCAACGCACGTTTGGGCAGACGCTTGCCCAACAGCTCGCGGGCGTATTCCTGCGTGTCGGCAAACTTGGCATCGGCGAGCGGCAGCAATTGCTCGACCTGTTCCGCCGTGGTGTCACCCATCGGCGTCAGCCGGAAGTCGAGCGTGTTGCGACTGCGCAGCCGCACCTCCGCATCGGCATGGCGTGCGAGTGTCGCCCATTGGCGCAGGCTGTAGGCCTGGTTGTCGAGTGCGGTCAGGGCCCACGCGCCGTAGCGCTGCGCCCCGGTGGTCCGGGCCTGCAATGCGCGCCACACGCTCGAGGGATCGCGCCCCGGCGCAACGGCGGCCAACGGCCCCGTCAACAACGCCAGCACATCGTCATGCACGCCCTCACCCGGTTGGGCGCGGAACAGGGCTTCGTGCAAGCGCTCCGCGATCGCGGCGTTGCAACGCGAATCCTTCGCCAGCCGCGTGATGATCGGCGCAACCGCCTGACGCAGCTCGCGGTGCGGCGACAGGGCGAAGTCGGCCAACACATCGGCCTGCTGGCTCAACACATCGTCGGACAGGCTGTGCATGAGCCGCAGCCCGCAGGCCGTCCGCGCAGGCTCCTCCGACGCCAACAGCGCACGCAGCGCAGCGGCAGGCAAGGTCCGCAGACCCGCAGGATGCTCGAGCAACCACGCGGTGGCGATCTGAACCAGTGGCGTGAGCGAGTGTTCGAGCATGCGATGCAGCGGCTCGGCCGGCACGCTGGCCGCATGCCGTGCGAGCGGCGCATTCGGCTCGAACAGCGAGCGAATCGCGTCGGCGATCTCATCGAGCGCGGCATTGCCCGCCTCCAGCGTGGGCAGCGCCGCCAGCAACGCCAGCGCGACGGCGGCACCATCCGCAAACGACAGCAAGGCCATGCCCTGGGTTCGCAGCACGGCGGCCGGAGAAATCAGCAATGCCGCCACCAGTTCGGCATCGCTCGCCGCACCCATGCGGTCGCGCGTGAGCCAGTGGCTGAGGTAGTCCGCCGCGCGGCCATCGCCGCACTGCGCCAACACCATCAGCCAGGGACGCAGCGCCTGTGGATCGCGCAGCGTCGCCATGCGCTGCTGCGCGGTTTCCAGCCCCAATGTGGCCGTGGGTTCATAGGTTTGGTGCAGCAGTGCTGCGGCCTCTGCCGCATTCAGCTGATCGAGAAAAGCGGTCTGGTCGCGCAGCGCACGCGTCATCGACCAGAGCAGCAACCACGACTGTCCCTGCCCCACCAACTGCAGCAAACTACGCGGGTTTGCGTTCCACATGGCAGGCAGTCCATCCACCCGATTCACGGGCAATTGGGCCAGGTTCAACGGCTCTTCCGTGCTCCAGTTCAGCGCCAGATGCGAGGCGCGCAAACCGGGCAACTGTGGAATCAACAAGCGCGCCGCCAGCAGCCATTGGGTTTCCGGCAAGCGCCGACTGCGCGACTCCGGTGCCTCCTGGCACTGCTGGTCCATTTGCATCAGCAGCGCGGTCGCCAAGGCGGGTGCCTGGCTGTGTTCGACCTCGGCCAGACGGCGCAGATGTCTCCAGCCGCGCAGCCGCATATAGAGCGCCGTTTCCCGGCTGAAACTCGCCATCGGATCGCGCGGCCCGCCCCAGCGGCCATGCAACACGGCCAACGTCGCATGGTCGTGTCGCCATTCGGCCCGTTTGTAGATCCGCTTGATCGCCGGCCACCATCTCTCGGTCAACACCACTTGAGCAAGCCAGACCTGCAGATCGTGCGCCACATCGGCGGTGTGCCAACCCAACTCGTCGGCATCCAACAGCGCCTGAGCGTCACGCGGAACCGCTTCGCGCTGCTCGCGCACAACTGCCAATGCCACATCGCGTTCGTCTGCGGGCAACAAGGCCAACCAAGCCTGGCGCGCCAGATCCTGCGTGGCGCTGCTGCGTCCGCGCTGCGACAGCGCCTGCATGGCAACCGCGGCACCGCCATCGCCCAGGCGGCCAATCGCATAGGCCAGACAGTAATCGAGCAGATCGTCACCGCTCTCCAGCAACGCAATCAGGCGCGGCACCTGCGCATACAACAGCGCCTGCGCCGGCCCGCCGCGCGCCGGGTCCACGTACTCGGCCAAGCGCCAGATCAAACGCCCCTGCTGCCCCGACGACAAGCGCCGCCAGCCATTGCCATCGAGCTTGGCGCACAGCGCGGTGATCGCCTTGGTCTGCAAAGACGATTCGCTCGCCACGCGCTGGACGCCAGCAGTCGCACCGACCTCGATCGAGAATCCGCTTTGCGATTGCAGCATGTCCCCAGCGAGCATCCGCTGCTGCAGATAACTCTGCGCGCGCTGCATGGCCAGCGGCAGCGCGACCGGCAAGGGCGTGAGCGTGCTGTCATCCACCCCCTGCGCCAGTCCCCCCTTGAGTTGTGCGACCTGCAACGTCACCACGTGCCGCGCGGTGGAATCGTCGCCGAGGGAATCCAGCGCCACCACGCGCAACGTGCTGATGCGTTCGTTGGGTCCCTGAATTCTGGACAGTACGGCTTGAGCAATGAGGTTCATGCGGCAGGGATTGGACGCAAACAGCGGGCGAGACGCTATGCCTCACCCGCCGTTCACCATCCATTAATGGGTATGTCCACCGCAGTTTAGAACACCTTTGAGGCACGCCGTTTGTTGCGTTTTGTCACACAGCGATTCGGCGTACGCGTTGCCTCAGGCGAGCGACATTTGTGCGTCAAATTCCGCTCCCTGCGCCAGCAACCATTCGCAGAAGGTTTTCACCACCGGATCATGCTGGCGCTCGGCACGGGTGATGAGAAAGTAGCCCGGTGTCGGCAACACGACGGAACCAAAAGGTGCCACCAGTCGTCCCGCCGCCAGATCGGTGGTGAGCAGCGTGGAATACCCCATCGCCACGCCAATACCGTCGATCGCCGCTTGCAGGCAGAAGTACAGATGCTCGAGTTCCAGCGATTGCGCCGGAACCACGCGACTGTGGTGGGCCATGGTCAGCCACTCATCCCACGCGGTGTGGCGCGCCGGGCAATGCAGGATGGTGTGGTGCTGCAGGTCGGCGATCTGCGCGAGCGGTTGGCGCTCGAGCAGACTCGGCGAGCACACCGGAAATGCGGTCTCGGACACCACGCGCGCCTTGTGCAGTCCGGTGACGTTGTGCGGTTCACGCCGGATGACCACGTCGATGTTCGCCGGCAAGCGGCTCATGGGCTCGAGCCCGGTGCTGATCTGCACCTCGATGTGTGGATGCAGCGCGCGAAACTGCGCCAACCGCGGAAACAGCCAGCGCATGGTGAAGGTCGGCAGCGCATTCACACGCAACACCTCATGGGCGCTGATGCTGCGCGAGGCCGAGGCAATCGCCGCCAACGCCGGGCTGATCGAGTCGAGATACAGCCGCCCCTGATCGGTGAGCGCAATGGATTTTCCCAAGCGCCGAAACAGCGGCACGCCCACCCATTCCTCAAGCGCCTTGATCTGGTGACTGACCGCGCCATGCGTGACCGACAACTCGTCCGCAGCGCGCGAAAAACTCAGCAAGCGCCCCGCGGCCTCGAAGGCGCGAATCGACGTGAGAGGTGGCAGCTTGTACATGCAGTGTGAATAAAACTAACAACGCATCTCAGTTTATATCGTTTGATTTGCATAAACACTGCATGTTTAATTTCACTCCAGCACAGCAATGTGAATATTTTTATAAATCGGAGACCGGCCCTCATGCTTTCAGGCAAACGCATTCTCGATCTCAGCTGGGTTCTTGGAGGCCCATTCGCTGGACAACTGCTCGCGCAACTCGGTGCCGAGGTCATCAAGGTCGAGGCGCTCGATGGTGACTACGCCCGTCGCGTTCCGCCATTGCTCGACTCGGGTGAATCGCCGTTTTTCCTGTCGGTCAATCGCGGCAAGCAAAGCATCGCGCTCGACCTCAAGTCGCCCGAAGGCAAGCAGGCACTGAACGATCTGGTGCGCGAATCGGATGCGGTCATCTACGGCTTTGCGCCCTCGGTGCCCCAACGTCTCGGACTGGATTTCGAAACGCTCAGCCAGATCAATCCGCGCATCGTCGTGGGCCAGATCATTGGCCTGCACGACAAGGACGAGTGGGCCGATGCCCCGGCCTTCGATCTGATGCTGCAGGCCATGAGCGGCGTGATGAGCATCACCGGCGAAGAAGGCGGCAAACCGGTGCGTGTGGGGTATCAGGCGGCCGATCTGGTGGGCGGTCTGTACCTGGCACTGGGCACCGCCGCCGCACTGGCCAAGGCGCTGGCCACCGGCAAGGGTGAACAGGTGCAGATCTCGCTGCTCGACGCACAACTCGCCATGCTCACCTGGCAGGCCCAGGGATGGCTCTCTGGTGGGCCGCTGCCCAAGGCGACCGGCGCACGCCACGCCATGATCGCGCCAAGCGACACCTATCTGGCCAAGGACGGCAAGTGGCTGGCGCTGGCCCCCACGGGCGAACCCTTCTGGATCAAACTGTGCGAGACCATGGGCCGTGCCGATCTGCCCCAGGACCCGCGCTTTGCAACCGGTGCCGCGCGCATCCAGAACATCGATGCACTCACCCAAGAACTGAGCGACGCGATCGGCACGCGCAGCTCCACCGAATGGCTGGCGCTGTTCAAGCAGGCCCGCGTGCCTGCGGCCGTGGTGCAGAACGTGGAGGAAGCGCTCAGTCACCCCCTCACCGCCGCACGCGACATGGTGCAAGATGTGGCCCGCACGGACTCGCAGGAGACCGTGCGCATGCTGGGCAATCCGTTCAAGTTTTCAGGCATGCCGGATCTGCCCTTCCCACCTCCATTTGCACAAGACACCGTCGATGTATTGCAGCGCGTGGCTGGGTACTCGAGCGACAGGATTGAAGCACTGCAACGCGCTGGCGCGATTCGCGTCAGGCAAAGCGTGAGTGTGTGAGCGACAGTCTGTTTTCAAGAAACACAAGGAAAAGAACACCATGAGCATCGAGACCACTCTGAAACCAGATTCCGCCCCTCTCATGCAAGCGC
>CALMCS010001022.1 GCA_937862875.1 uncultured Comamonadaceae bacterium | reverse complement strand
CGCTGGTGCTGCCGCCCATGGTGCTGGCCGGCTTCGGCGTCGCGCTGGGGCTGTTCCCGGCCTGGGCCCAGCCGATGGTAGAAGCTGCGGGGGTGGCCATGACCGCCGGCGACGACCCTGTGCTGGCGCCGCTGGCGCGGGCACTGCTGGCAGAGTCGCTGACCTTTGCCACCACGCTGGCGCTGGGTGCGATCGTCTATCTGCTGTGGGACGTGCTGCACCGCATGGTGGATGCGGTTGCCCCGCGGCTAGCCACCTTCGGCCTTGCCAGGCTCTACGAACGTTCCCTGGACTGGATTCCGCGTCTCGCTGCGTTCAGTACGCGGGCGTTGCAGCACGGACGCTCGCCAGGTTACATGGCCGTGGCGGCGGCCGCGGCGGTGCTGGCCATCGGGCTCCCGCTGGTGGCAGCCGCGCCCACGCTGGCCTGGCCGGCCTGGTCTGCGCCGCCATTGGGCGTGGCCGGTGCCGTGCTACTGATCGCTGTCGGCGCCATGGCGGCCGCCACGCTGAAGGACCGCCTGGTGCTGCTGCTGGGTGCCGGTCTCGTGGGCTACGGCAGCGCAGTGCTGTTTCTCTTTGCGGGGGCGCCGGACGTCGCCTTCACACAGGTGGTCGTTGAGACGGTGTTCGTCATCGTCGTTGCGGCGGTGCTGTTGGCGTTGAAACGCCAAGGCAAGGCCATGAGCGTGCCCGAGCCGGTCTGGCGCCCGATGGCGCTCGTGCTGTCGCTGGCCTTCGCCACCGTGCTGACCGCGCTGCTGCTGGCCGCCGTGGCGCTGCCCTTCGACGACACGCTGTCGCGCTGGTTCGGCGAGCACAGTGTGCCGGCCGCGCAGGGCCGCAACGTGGTAAACGTGATCCTGGTCGACTTCCGAGCGCTGGACACGCTGGGCGAGATCACGGTCGTGATGCTGTCGCTGCTGGCGGCGGTGCCGCTGCTGCGTGCTGTGCGCACCCGGCGCGACACGGAGGCCGGACGATGAACCGCCGGCTGGTCATCCTGGAGGTAGTGGCTAAGCCCCTGTACGTGGTGATCCTGGCCGCGTCGCTGGTGGTCCTGCTGCGCGGCCACAACGAGCCCGGCGGCGGCTTCATCGGCGGCCTGCTGGCGGTGACCGCCAGCGTGCTGTGGGCCGTCGCGCACGGACCCGATGCCGCCACGCAGCGCCTGCCGCTGCGCTCGCCGGTGCGGCTTGCGGCGCTGGGCGTGCTGGTCGGCGCGCTGTCGGGCCTGCCGGCCTGGCTGATGGGCAAGGCCTACCTTACGCACCTGTGGGCCGGTGTGCCGCTGGGCTTCACGACGCTGCCGGTGTCCACGGTGCTGGTGTTTGATCTCGGCGTCTACCTGTGCGTGTGGGGTGCGCTGGGGGGTTATGCCATCGCACTGCTCGACAGCGACGAGGCGGAGGAGGGCGCGCAATGATCTGGGCCGTCGCCTTCGCGCTCTGGATCACGTTGACCGCAGGGCTGTACCTGGCGCTGTCGCGCGACGTGCTGCGCTGCGTGGTGGGCCTGGCGCTGCTGGGCAGCGCGGTGAACCTGCTGCTGCTGGCCGCGGGCCGCCTGGGGTCGGCGCAGCCGGCGGTGATCGAGGCGGGCGGCCGGGTGCTGCAGGAGGCGGCCAACCCGCTGCCGCAGGCGCTGGTGCTGACCGCCATCGTGATCGGGTTCGCGCTGATGTGCTTTGCGCTCGTGCTGGTCATGCAGTTGGTGCGGCGCGTCGGCACCGACGATGCGCTGGCGCTGCGGCTGGTGGAGCCCGAGCCGGCGGACCCCGTGAAGCCGCCGCTGGCCTTCGATGCCGTCCATGCCGACGACGATGCGCGGCCGCAGAGGGCCGACACGTGAGCATCGTCGCCACCGCACCCGTGCTCGTGCCGCTGGCCACCGCGGGCCTGACGGCGCTGTTCTCGGGCCGGTCCCGCACGCAGCAGGCCATCAGCTTCGTCGGCGTCCTGGGCTTCCTGGGGGCGGCGGTGACGCTGCTGGCGCAGGTCAGCGCCAGCGGCCCGGTCGGCGTCAGCTTCGGCGATTGGCCCGCGCCCTACGGCATTCAGTTCCGCTTCGACGGCCTGTCCACCGCCTTGCTGCTGTTGACGGCGCTGATGGGCCTGGTCACGCTGATCTTCCTGGGCAGCGACGCCGACCCCGGTCCGCGCCACCGGCTGCTGCTGCCGCTGCTGCACGGCACGCTGGCCGGCGTGGCCGGTGCCTTCAGCACCGCCGACCTGTTCAACCTCTATGTCTGGTTCGAGGTGATGCTGATCTGCGCCCTGGGCCTGATCGCGCTGGGCGGCCGGCGCGACCAGCTCGATGCCGCCTTCAAGTACCTGGGCCTGAACCTGTTCGGCACGCTCCTGCTGCTGGCCGCCATCGGGCTGCTCTATGCCGCCACAGGGCAGCTCAACTACGGCGGGCTGGCACTGGCGGCGCGCCAGCTCGACCCGGCCCTGCTGCACACGTTGCTGGCGGCGCTGACGGTGGGGCTGCTGCTGAAGGCCGGGGCTTTTCCGCTGTATGCCTGGCTGCCGGCGTCCTACCCCACGCTGCCCGCGCCGGTGCTGGCCCTGTTCGCCGCGCTGCTGGGCAAGGTGGCGGCCTACGCCGTGCTGCGCATGCTGGGCGACGTGTTCATGCCCGAAGGTGCGGCGCTGTACGAGGTGCTGGGCTGGGTGGCGGTGGCCACCATGGTGGCTGGTGTGCTGGGCGCGGCGCACCACTGGGACATGCGGCGCATCCTGGCCTTCCACAGCGTCAGCCAGATCGGTTACGTGCTGCTGGCGGTGGCACTGGGCGGCCCGGCCGGCCATGCCGCGGCGCTGTTCTACACGCTGCACCACAGCCTGGTGAAGGCCAGTCTGTACCTGACCGCCGGCATGGTGGCCAGCGTGGCCGGCAGCTACGACCTGCGGCGCATCGGTGGCCTGGCCGCCGCACGGCCGATGCTGGCGCTGCTGTTCGCGGTGATGGCCTTGTCGCTGGTAGGCATTCCGCCGCTGTCGGGCTTCTGGGCCAAGCTGCTGGTGCTGCAGGAGGCCTTTGCACAGGGGCGCTACACGTGGGCCGCGCTGGCCCTGCTGGTGAGCGTGCTGACGCTCTACTCGATGATGAAGATCTGGACCGAGGCCTTCTGGAAGCCCCATCCCTTGGCCGATGCGGAAGGTGTATGGCCAGCGCGGCGCGTGGCGCTCGCACCGGCCTGGGCGGCGACGGTCAGCCTGGCGGCCGTGACGCTTGCGATCGGATTTGCACCCCAGACACTGATCGAGTTCGCGCAGGCCGCGGCCGCGACGCTGGGCCGGAAATGAACCGCAGGAGCCGCCACATGAATTGCCGTGCCGCATGAACAAGCTCACCGCCGCCGTCCTTTTACCACTGCGCTTTGGCTGGGCGATGCTCGCCTCGGGCGTGCAAACGGTTGCCGCGATCATTCGGCGCGGCCTGGTGATCGGCACGCCGCCTGCGGCGACCTTCGTGCGCATCGGCTTCGCGCCGATGAGTCCACAGGGCGCTGCGCTGCTGGGCTGCATGATCTCGCTGACGCCGGGGACGACGGTGATCGACATCGACCTGGTGCGCCGGGAGATGGTGCTGCACGTGCTCGACGCGAACAACGCGGCGGCTGAGGTCGACGCCATCCGGCGCGACTTCGAGCCGCCGCTGCTGGCCTGGTTTGGAGAGTCGGCATGAACGGGCTGCTGAACGCGGCCTCGGTGGGCTGGGCCACAGCCGTGCTCACCTTGCTGGCGCTGTGCGCGACCCTGATCGCCACCGTGCGCATCGTGCGCGGGCCTCGGCATGCGGATCGCGTGGTGGCCCTCGACATCTTCCTGGCGGCCGCCGTGGCGCTGTGCGTTGCGGCCTCGCTGGCCACCCGCCGCACCGTGTTCCTCGACGTGGCCATCGGCCTTGCGCTGGTCGGCTTCGTGGGGACGGTGGGGTGGGCACGCTTGATCGAGCGGTCGGCGCCGTCCGATACGCAGGAGGAGCGGCGATGATGACGACCCTGGGCGGGCTGCTGCTTGCTGCTGGCGCGGTGTTGCTGGTGATCGCAGCCTGGGGCGTGATCGTGTTGCCCGATGCACTGGCCCGCCAGCACGCGGCGACGAAGGCGGGCACGTTGGCGCTGACGCTCGTGTGCGTGGGCGCCTTGCTCGTGGCCCAGGACACGGCCTGGACCTGGCGGCTGCTGCTGATCCTGGGTTTTCTGCTGGCGACCTTGCCGGTGGCTTCTCACCTGCTGGCACGGGCTGCAGTGCGCGAAGGGGGTCTGGCTCAAGCGGTCGACGCGGCGGAGTTCGTCTCCAACACGGACTGGGACGGAACGCCTGACTGAAACAGGTGTTCCGTCAGCGCCTGATTGAACTCAGCCAAGAGCGTTGAATTGCTGCCGTTCAAATCAAGCTGCCAGTTATTCTGAACAACGAGCATGCATACACCGAAGTCGCGGGGGTTTCGGTGACGAGACTGACGAACTGGTTGTCGGTATAGAAGTCCCCGGCAATATGGGGTCTGGTGCAGGCGGCTACGAGGGAAACCTTGGTCGAGCGCATGGCTGGCGCCACCTGTACGTACTGTGCTTTGGCCCGCTGGGTCGAGGTGTATTCATTGCTTTCGTTTGTAGCTTGTTCTTTGACATCGGTGGTTCTCGCAGAACTTGATGTTGTTTGGTGCGAGAGATTGGCGTTCGCGTCTCGGCGTACCTCCGTCGGGCTCTGCGGGCTGCGCCCCGCGCCCCTGCGGGTCGCAGCCATTCGGCTCCGATCTCTGACGCACTCCGGCCGTCGGTGGGCCCCCGGCCTGCGCGCTGCGCTTGCCTGTTTCGTGCCTGCTTGTGTGGTGGGGCTGGCTTGCTGATCCCTTCATCCTTGCACACCGTTCTCGCTGTCAAGGTCTGCGCGTCCTGTGGTCGCTGGCGGCCGTTCGGCCGTCTTCGAACCTGTGACCGCTGCGCTGCGGCGTGCCGTTTCCGGTCTCGGGCAATCCCGCCCGATCACCGGAGTTGGTCATGGACGACAAATCACACGTTT
>CALMCS010001021.1 GCA_937862875.1 uncultured Comamonadaceae bacterium | reverse complement strand
AGGGGACGCCGAACAGCGCAAAGTTGGAACGTTCCTTCAACAGCTCCACCACCAGCCGTGCCGTGGTGCTGGGCATCGCGATGTCGGCGGACCGTGGATCGTGGCGTGCGGTGTCGAGCAGTTGCGGCAATGAGGTGAAGGGCGTGCTGGCGTTCACCGCCACAATCATCGGAAACGTACCGACCAGGACAATGGGTTCGAAATCGCGCTCCGCTTCGAACGGTACTTTGGAATAGAGATAGGCGTTGAGCGCATGCGTCGCATTGGTGCCCATCGTCAGCGTGTAGCCATCGGGCTGTGCGAGTGCGGTGATCTCAGTGCCGAGATTGCCCCCCGCCCCAGGCTTGTTGTCCACGATGATGGGCTGGCCCAGATCCCTGGACATCTGCTCGGTCAGATAGCGCGTGGCGATATCGGTCCCCTGCCCTGCCGCGTAAGCGACCACGACACGGATGGGCTTGCTCGGATAGGGTTGCTGCGCAAGCGCTGCCCCCACCGTGCTGCCCAGCAAAACGACACCGAAAGATGTAGAACGAATACACATGATTTTGTCTCCTTGAATACTGCATTGGTTGACCCACTTTTTTTTCTACTCTGCGGAAATCACGAATCCACTCGCCGGCCTCATGGCGGCACCTGTCTCGTACAGCCTTTCGCGCTGCACCTGGTTGAAACCCAACTCCTCCAAAACGGCGTGCGAATCCTGCGCAAACACGGGTGGCGCTGCGCCGGGAACGCCCGGCGTTCCAAACATCACCATCGGAGAACGCACGCCCTTGTAATGACCACGCTGCACCACGAGTTCGCGATGCGCACTGTGCGCATGCGCCAGCGCTTGCGGCACAGAATTCAGCACCCCTGCAGGTACGCCCACCTTCATCAACGCTTCGCAAAGCAGCCCACAGTCCAACTCCGCGATCGCCTCTTCGATCACGGCCTTGAGTGCGGCCCGATGCGCCAGCCGCCCACTGTTGGATGCAAACCGGGCATCGCTGGACAACTCCGGACGGCCGATGTGTTGACTCAGCCGCCGAAACTGCGGATCGTTGAGCACGCCAATGAACAACTCGCCATCGCGCGCCAGAAACTTGTCGTACGGCGCGATGTTGGGGTGGGCGCTGCCCAGCAGGCTGGGACAGCTTCCCGACGCGAACCAGTTGGACGCGTGCGGTAGCAGGAGGCTCAGTGCGGTGTCGTACAACGTGGCTTCGACACGCTGCCCCCGGCCGGTCTGATGGCGCGAGCACAGCGCCATCAGGATGGCCGAGAGTGCCACATAGCCCGTCAAGTGATCGATCACCGGCACACCGATGCGGGTTGCGCCGGAGGCCGAATCACCATTCACGCTCATCACGCCACACATCGCCTGCAGCACCGCGTCATATCCGGGCAGACCGCCCAAGGGGCCGTCGGCACCAAATCCGGAAATGCTGCAGTACACCAGCCGCGGGTAACGCGTTGCGAGCACGCTCTCATAACCCAGCCCCCAGCGCTCCATCGTTCCTGGCAGAAAATTCTCCACCAACACGTCGGCATCGGCCAACAGGCGGTGCAGCACCTCCTGCGCATCCGCGTTCGACAAATCCAGGCTGATCGCCTGCTTGCCGCGATTGAGTGCCGAGAAATACGCCGCTTGCCCCGCATCGTCGAACGGAGGGCCCAGCTTGCGCGTTTCGTCGCCCATCGGCGGCTCGACCTTGATGACGTGTGCGCCCTGATCCGCGAGGATCTGTGTACACAGCGGGCCGGCGAGCACGCGTGTGAGGTCCACCACCCTCATCCCCACGAGGGCGCCTTTTCCGCTGGTACTCATGGCTTATTACCCCTTGCTGGGCAGAATCACCACGCCACTGCCCAACACCGACAGCTCGCCGTCTTGATTGACCGCCTGCTGCTCGATCTCGACCATGTGCTTGCCGTTCTCCACAAACTTGCGCGTCACCTTGCCTTTGATGAACAACATGTCGCCCTCGGGGTTGTGGCGGCGGATCTTGCAGCTGGCCTTGTGCAGGAAGCCGGCATCGCCCATCCAGTTGGTCAAGTGGTGCGTGAGCCACGAGGTGCGTTCCGGACCGTAGTCATACGCGCCGGGTGCGCCCACTTCCAATGCGAACTCTTCTTCCCAATGCACGCGCTCTGGCACGTCAGGAATGCCGAAACGGTTCTTGATGCCCACGCCAGGATGCGCGTCGATCAGCTGCCACGCCAGTTTGTTGGCACGAATATAGAGGCCACCCCAACCCTGTGCATAAGCGATGAAGCCGGTCACCGTCATCGGACCCTTGAACATGGTGGGCAGCTCTTCGCCCACCTGAACCTCTTCCCAATAACGTGGAATCGCACCGCGCACTTCTTCGTTGCGATAGAGCTTGAAGGCCTCGGCCAGCTCTTCGTCGGTGTAGCGACGTGGCTCGCGCGAGCGCACTTCCGCGTACTTCGTGCCTTGCTCACGCGCATGGTCGCGCTCGGTGCGGAAGCACCAGCTGTCGGCCTCCGCCACCTTGTCACCCTGCTGGTTGAAGAAGTCGACGTGGTAGATCTGCTGGATGGCGCGACCCGCGAAACGCGTCTGGTGCTCGACCAGGTCCTTCAGGTGCGCCTCGGTCGATATTTCGTCATTGCGGTGCACCGGTTTGTGCCAGGTCCAGTCCGATCCCGACCACATGGCGTGCACGCCCGGCAGACCGCCCACATAGCCCGACACGATGCGACTGGTGGAGAACAGAAAGCTCGGCAATGCCACGATGCCGCCGTACTGCGATTTCGCCGCATAAGCCGGGTCGCACCACAGCGGGTTGTCGTCACCGATGCCGTGGGCGTAATGGCGGATGTTGTCGCGCGTGGCTTCGTGACACCATGGCTCGGCGGTCTGCCCGATTTTCACGCCGATACGCTGGCGCAAATCATCCAGGCCCTGATCCGTGATCTTGGGGAAGCTGCGTGTTTCGTTGACTTTTTGAAGCATGTCTGTCTCCTGTCGGTGGTTGAAATGAGGTTGAAGAAAGGGCGAGAAAAAAGCGTGAGTGAGAAAAATGAAAAGGCTCGGGAATCAAGTCACCGCTGCTGCAGTGCTGGCTTCGCGCTCCCGTTCGCGAAGCACTTTGCGATGCACTTTTCCGGCGGGTGTCTTCGGCAATTCGTCGACCACCGCCACATGGCGCGGATATTCGTGTTGGCTCAATTTCTGGCGCACGAGGTCTTGAACCTCCTGCACGAACGGGTCGCTGTGCGCTCGTGGGCTGACCAGAAATGCCTTCACCACCTGACCGCGCAACTCGTCCGGAACACCGATCACTGCGGCCTCCTGCACATCGGGATGCATGAGCAGCACGTTTTCGATTTCCACCGCGCTCATCGTCCAACCGGCGGAGATGATCACGTCGTCCGCGCGGCCTCCGTGATAGAAGTAGCCGTCCTCATCGGTGTGTCCCAAATCCTTGGTGGGAATCCATTCGCCGCGCCGCAGCACCATGAGCTGCCCGGTCACACCGGGAGCGCTCACCGCACCGTCCGCTCCGTGCACCTCCACCACCGCGCCCGGCACGGCCTTGCCGAGAGAGCCGCGCTTGACCTTGAAATCCGGCGCACCGGGATAGCTCGCCAAGACCACGCCAATCTCGGTCGTGCCGTACATGCTGCAGACCTCCAGCCCAAACGTCTGCTGCACAAAATCGGCGGTGTCGTCATCGATCGGTTCACCGGTGAACGACAGCTTGTCGAACGCAAATCGATACTGCGACGCCAGCCCGCAGTTCTTCATCATTCGGTAGTGCGTAGCCGCGGCCGACATGTTGGTGAAGCCGTGCTGTGACAAGGCCTTGAGCAAGCGCTCCGCCTGAAAGCGACCGCTGTAGGCACCCACCGTGAGGCCCAGCGCCAGCGGCGCCAACGTGCCATGCCACAGGCCATGTCCCCAGGCGGGAGAAGAAGGGCAGAAGAAGCGATCGCCCGGACGCAGCCCGGTTCCATACAGCGCCGCCACCATCAAGGTCACCAGGGCGCGATGGCTGTGGCGCACCGCCTCGGGCAACTCACGCGTGGTGCCCGAGGTGTACTGGAACACCGCCAGGTCGTCCGCACGGGATTGCGTGGTGAATTGAGCCGACCGCGCTTGCAGGCTTTGGTGAAAATCCGCGTCGTAGATCAGCACCGGCACGCCGGCCGTATTGGCGACTTCCTTCTTCTGCTCGTTGGTCACCAGCAGCGCAGGCTTGCAATCACCGACTCGCAAGCGCACGCCATCGGGGCCGAACAGAGTGAACAGCGGAACCGCAATCGCGCCGCGCTTGATCACGCCGAACATCGCGGTGTAGAAGGCCCGCGAAGGCTCGAGCATGATCGCCACGCGCTCGCCGGGCTGCACACCGCGCGCCGCCAGTTCGTTGGCAAAACGACTCGAATCTGCCGACAACTCCGCGAAGGTGAGGACCTCATCGACGCCCGACACTTGGGCCACGATCAGCGCATCCCGGCCGCTTTGCGCATGGCGGTCGACACATTCAAACGCGATGTTGAACGACTCGCGGTTGCCATCGAACAACTCCCAGAGCTTGTCGCTCGAGAACTGCTGCTGTGCATCCGCATAACTGAAGAAATCGGTAAGACGTTTCATTTCCACAGAACCATTCGTTGAGGGGTGTATTCAGTTTCGGCAGATTCAATACTTTTGTCAAATGCTTTCTTCTTTTGTACATAGACAAACAAAAAGCACCGTTTTGGCAATCGAGTCGCACGAAAAAGGGAATGCAAAACCTGGGTCTGTCGCTGGAGAAACGACTGCGCAATGGAGAAAAAGCGCTCAACCCATCACAAACCGTGAAGTGGCCTTGCCACAAGGGCGGTAGCCAAGCGGCGTCTGGTTTTTTAAAGTGGCGTCAATACCCGCAGCGAGTGCGCGCCACGGCGCTGAAAAGTGACCGAAGACGGCCTGTTTTCACCGCAGCGGGACACCCATAAAGCTTTGCCCCACGAGGTCCGCTGTGCTGAACCATCACACCGCTCTTTCTTCCCCCGCCTTGCACCGCGCCGGCGGG
>CALMCS010001020.1 GCA_937862875.1 uncultured Comamonadaceae bacterium | reverse complement strand
GTTGCCGCGCAGATGCAATCGATCGACGAGCTGCGCCACTTCCAGACCGAAACGCACGCCATCAGCCACTACAACAAGTACTTCAACGGCATGCACAACGCCACGCAGTGGTACGACCGCGTGTGGTTCCTGTCGGTGCCCAAGTCATTCTTCGAAGATGCGATGACGGCAGGTCCGTTCGAGTTCCTCACCGCCGTGAGTTTCTCTTTCGAATACGTGCTCACCAACCTGCTGTTCGTGCCCTTCATGTCCGACGCGGCGCACAACGGTGACCTCTCCACGGTGACCTTCGGCTTCTCCGCGCAGAGCGACGAATCGCGCCACATGACGCTGGGCATCGAGTGCATCAAGTTCATGCTGGAGCAGGACCCCGGCAACGTGCCGATCGTGCAGCGCTGGATCGACAAGTGGTTCTGGCGCGGCTACCGCCTGTTGACGCTGGTGGCAATGATGCAGGACTACATGCTGCCCAAGCGCGTGATGAGCTGGAAGGAAGCGTGGGAGATGTATGCCGAGGAAAACGGCGGTGCCCTGTTCCGCGACCTCGCCCGCTACGGCATCCGCGAACCCGAGGGCTGGAAGCTCGCCTGCGAAGGCAAGGACCACATCAGCCACCAGGCCTGGAACACGTTCTACAACTACGCCGCCGCCGCACCGTTCCACACCTGGGTGCCCAACGACGACGAGATGAAGTGGTTGTCGGAAAAGTACCCGGACAGCTTCGACCAGTACTACCGCCCGCGCCTCGAACACCAGCGCCGCGAGCAGCAGGCCGGCAAGCGCTTCTACAACTCGACGCTGCCCATGCTGTGCACGATCTGCCAGATCCCCATGGTCTTCACCGAACCCGGCGACCCGACCAAGATCTGCTACCGCGAGTCCGACTACAAGGGCGACAAATACCATTTCTGCAGCGATGGCTGCAAGCATGTGTTCGACGGCGAGCCCGAGAAATACGTGCAGTCTTGGTTGCCCGTGCACCAGATCTACCAGGGCAACTGCTTCAAGGCCGATGTCGATCCAACGCAGCCCGGCTTCGATCCGCTCGCCGCGGTGCTCGATTGGTATGGCCTGAACGTGGGCCGCGACAACTTCGATTTCGAAGGCTCGGAGGACCAACGCAACTTCGCCGCCTGGCGAGGGGAAAAGTCTGAGCAGTCAGCATCCACCGCACCGCCGGATTCGACGAGTCCAGCCACCTCAGCAACGCCCGCAGCCAAGCCACAAGGAGGTGCAGCATGAGCGTCACCGCACTCTACCCCTACGAGTTCGAAGCCAAGGACCGCCGCGAGAACTTCCCGGCTCCCCTGCTCTTCATCGGCTGGGAAGACCACAACCTGTTCTGCTCGCCCGTGTGCCTGCCGCTTCCGCCGGATACCCCCTTCGGCGCACTGGCGACCGCCGTGCTGCCCGGTGTCTATGGTGCGCACCCGGACTTTCAGCGCATCGACTGGAGCGCCGTCGAGTGGTTCAAGTCGGGCCAGCCCTGGAGCCCCGATCCCTCGCGCAGCCTGGCCGACAACGGCCTGGGCCACAAGGACGTGATCCGCTTTCGCACGCCGGGACTGAACGGCATCGAAGGATCGTCCAGCTGATCGACACCTAACAACAAGCGCACGCGGAGCCGCCACCATGAGCTATCAATTGACCTTAGAACCTCTGGGCGCCACCATCGAAGTGGAAGAAGGACAGACCCTGCTGGACGCCGCCCTGCGGCAGGGAATCTACATCCCCCATGCCTGTGGCCACGGTCTTTGCGGCACCTGCAAAGTGCAGGTCTGCGAGGGCGAAGTGGACCACGGCGCGGCCAACCCGTTCGCGCTGATGGACATGGAGCGCGACGACGGCAAGACCCTCGCCTGCTGCGCCACCCTGCAGTCCGATGCCGTGATTGAAGCGGACATCGAGGACGAGCCCGATGCGCAAGTCATCGCGGTGCGCGACTTCGCCGCCAAGGTGCTGCGCATCGAGCAGCTCACGCCGACCATCAAGGCGCTGCACCTGCAGCTCGATGCGCCGATTCAGTACCAGGCCGGCCAGTACGTGCAGGTGGAGATTCCCACGCTCGGCCAGTCGCGGGCCTTCTCGATTGCGAATGCGCCGGACGAGAGCGGCCACGCACAGGAAATCGAGCTCAACGTGCGCATGGTGCCCGGCGGCGCGGGCACCAGCTGGCTGCACGAATCGCTCAAGGAAGGCGACACGCTGCGCATTGCGGGGCCCTACGGCCGCTTCTTCGTGCGGCACTCCGCTGCACAGCCGATGGTGTTCATGGCGGGCGGATCGGGACTCTCCAGCCCGCGCGCCATGATCCAGGAACTGCTGGCGCGCGACGCGGCCCAGCCCATCACGCTGATCTACGGACAGCGCAGTCGCGAAGAGCTGTATTACGACGCGGAGTTTCGGGCGCTGGCCGAACAGCACCCGCAATTCACCTACATCCCGGCGATTTCGGGCGATGCGGAATGCGCGGACTGGAGCGGCGCACGCGGCTTTGTCCACGAGGCCGCACAGGCCCATTTCGAAGGCAACTTCGCCGGACGCAAGGCCTATCTGTGCGGACCGCCGCCGATGGTCGAAGCCTGTATTGCCACGCTGATGCAGGGCCGCTTGTTCGAGCGCGACATCTACACCGAGAAGTTCATCTCGGCCGCCGATGCGCAAGGCACCCGCAGCCCGCTGTTCAAGCGCGTTTGAGACGAGGCGCGCATGTGGACCAGCAAGCACCAGACCAAGGTCGTCGTGCATATCGCGCAGACCGGCGAATGCTACGAATGCGGCACCGACGAGAGCCTGCTCAAGGGCATGTTGCGTCTGGGTCGCAAGGGCATTCCCTGCGGCTGCGTGAACGGTGGCTGCGGTGTCTGCAAGGTGCGTGTGACCCAGGGCCATGTGCACCAACTCGGCCCCGTCAGCCGCGTGCATGTGAGCGAAGACGAGGAAGCACAGGGCTACACCCTCGCCTGCCGCGTGGCCCCTCTGGGGGTCGTGCGGCTGGAGGTGGACACCAAGCTGTCCAGGCCCTTGTGCAAACCGCTTGCCCCCAAAAATTTGACCGATCCCTGCCCCACGCGGTCGCCGGAAACAGCGCCGCAGTTGAAACCAGACAACTAATCCATCAAGTGATCAAGCAAGTAATCAATCAATAACCAAAGGAGACAGACATGGGTGTACTACGCATAGGTCACGCAAGCATCAAGGTGATGGACATGGCAGCCGCGCTGCATCACTACGAAAAGGTGCTGGGACTCAAAACCACGATGCAGGACAAGTCCGGCCACGTGTATCTCAAGTGCTGGGACGAGTGGGACAAATACTCGCTGATC
>CALMCS010001019.1 GCA_937862875.1 uncultured Comamonadaceae bacterium | reverse complement strand
CTCGCGGTAGTGGGGGTGTAGATCACCCAGGAAGCGTGCGGGCACGATGAGGGCCGCGTTTTCGTTCTCGACCATGTAGGTCATGATTTGGACGATGGCGTCTTCCACCGGTGCGGGAGGCTCAGGCGCGTTGGTCCAATCGATGTCGGTGTCTGCATTCCATTGCGCGGAGACGGCTTGCTTGTAGATGTCTGCGGCGTTGTCTGTCCAGAAGTCTGCTTTTTCTCTCAACCGAAACTGGAATGCCGGAGCGCCCTGCTCCACCACCGCGCCGCGTGCTGCCAGGCCCCAGTGTGGTTCTGCGCGCTCTGCCACGGCCCCCGTGGCTCGCACATCGCTGAGCCCGGTGTGCGCGGCGCCTCGCCAGCGGCCTGCTTCAAAGTTTCCGCGCGTGACCCAGAGCCGTGGGCCATCCACGCGCACCGCATGACCTTGCGATGCGCACCAGCCGCGCAGTTGCGCTTGCCATCCCGGGGCGTTGCCGTGCACTTCGATTTCTGTGCCGGCGGGCGATTCCTTGAGCGCCTGCTTCACCAACAGATGGGCACCCGCGTCGAAGCCCAGATCTGCCAGATCGACGAGGTGCGCGGCGCTGTGTTCGGTCATGCTTGGGTTCTCGGGCTCAGTAGTGGTAGCCGGTGACGGTGATGTTGCCTGCGTCGTCGTATAACTTCTCGTCGGTGACTGCGCGCTCCAGCAAATGGTAGCCACTCGCGCGGCCGTCTTGCCAGACCTTGAGGCCTTCGAGTTCGAGCAGTGGGCGCACGTTGGCGTCGTCCCACGACATGCCCATCAGTACCTCTCGGAATTTCGCGCAGAGTGCTGCGTCGATGTGCGGGCCGCTGGTCATGTTGCAGTGATCGAATGCGCCCGAGGTATCGAGCACGCGCGTGCCGCTTACGGGCAGCGTGCCTTCGGAGGCGAACAGCTTGTAGTTCTTGGCCACCATCCACGATGCGTCGATCTCGCCCGCCACCATGGCCTTGGCGGCTTCGCGTTCGCCGCCAATGTGGTCGCCGTGTTTGCCGCCAAGCACGTCGAAGCGGCGCACGGTGAAGTCGCGCCCTCCCACCAGGCCGGCCTGACGCATGTGGTCGAGCGGGATCAGCGTGGCTTGTGGTGAGTCGATGGCACCAAAGCCCACCGTCTTGCCGCGCAGATCGGCCACGCTTTTTGCGGGGCTGTTCGCCATCACGACGAGCAGGGATTGCACATCGATATCGGTATCGCGCATGGCGATCGACTCGACCTTCAGGCCTGCTGCGCGCGCCATGCGGTCTGCGCGCACAAAGGCCAGCGGTGAGTTCCACGCAAGGTCTACGTCGCCGCGCATCAGCGCCTCGGTGAGTGCTTCGTAGTTGGAATAGAGCACGTAATCAAACGGCGCGCCGCGCTCGGCGAAGTAGGCGCGAAAGCCTTCCCAGATGGTGATGACCTTGGGGGCGTAGGCTACCGCGCCGAGCTTGAGTACGGAGGATTTAGAGACTGTCATGAATGGGTACCTTCACAGAAAAATGTGTCAACGCAAAGTCTTCAAGCCGACTCGCAGAGCGATTTGCCCAGCATGTCATAGATGACGTCGGTGGTCGGTGCCATCACCGAGGCCGCACGCGAATCGCGGAACAGGCGCTCGATGCCCAGCTCCTTGCGAAACGCCGCGCCGCCGCAAACGCGCATTGCCGTGTCGGTAACTTCGAGCGCGGCCTCTGCCGCTGCGGCCTTGCATTGCAGCAGGCGGGTGCGAAAGTCTTCGCGCTGGCTGAGTACGGCGTTCACCGCATCGTCGCGCAACAGGCGCGCCTGATCGGCCTTGAGTTGCGCCTTGGCGAGGTAGGCGCGAATGGTGGGCAGGTCGGCGAGTGAGCTGCCGTTTTCTGCAAAGCGTGTGTTGGCGACATGCGCCACCGCGCGGCGCATCACGCCTTGCATGAGGCCGATCGACGTCGTCGCAATCAGCGTGGGGAAATACGGCATCAGGTAGCGGCCCTTCACCGGTTCGCCCTGCCCGTCTTCGCCGAGCATGTGCTGCGTTGAAAGCCGCACGTCTTTGGCCGCGATGGGCGACGACGCGTTGCCGCGCAGGCCCATGCCGTCAAAACGATTCGGGATGTCCAGCCCCGGCAGCCGGCTGTCCACGAGCCACAGCGTGTTGCCCTCGCCCTGCGTGGCGCGTGACATCCACACGTAGGAGTCGGCCTCTCCTGCTGACGTGATCATGCTTTTGAGCGCGTTGAGCTGCACAAAGTCACCCGTCAAATCTGCGGTGCCCGTGGGTGCCCAGATGTGGCTGCGCGAGCCTGCTTCCGATACCGCGAGGGTGGTGACATGCTTGCCTGCGGCAATGGCGCGGCGCACGTCGTCGCCAGCAAACGGCTCGATCAGTGCCACGCCGCAGTAATGCATGGTGAGCACCATGGCCGTGCACGGGCAGTCTTGGGCGATGCGTTCAACGACCTGCACTGCCTCGCGCAGACCGCCCCCCATTCCGCCGACTTCCCTTGCGCTGATGAGCCCAAGCAAGCCAGCGCTCGCTAACGCGTCCAGCGATTGTCTGGGATAGATGGCCTGCTGATCGATCTGCGCGGCAGACGGCGCGATCACGTCGCGCACGATGGGCTCAAGGGTGGACAAAACTTCCATGCGAACTCCAGCATCCGGCGCGGAACTGCGGCCTTGGAACAGACGAGCTGGAGACGGAAACTGTGCGCAAAAGAAGGAACGTTGCTTGTTCAAGCAAGGCACCACAATCGATGCAGGCGTTCCGAATGTTGCCAACCCGGGAGCTGGAACAGAATCTTGTCTCTCGTCGTATACAGACCTGCAATCACGACAGATAAACAAATGAAGCCTTGATTATAGGGACCGGCATCGGCCCCTACTTTTGCTTCACCAAAGCGCGCATGCGCAGTCGAATTACATCAGGCTGTCGGCCCAGATGTTCTTCGCCCAGCTCCACGCATATTCGCCTTCCAGATCCGAAGGCGCGGACGACACGCCGCCCGATCCCGGCACGGTTTTGTAGGTCTTCTCTGCCGTGTCGTAGAGATGCACCGACGCCACGTGAATCACCTGTTTGTCGCTCACGTAGCTGTAGCAGGTGTTGGTGAGCAAGGGGTTCGCCGCGATGTCGAGGCTCGAGAGTTGCGCCACCACCGCAGCCGCCACCACCTTGGCGTGCGCGTTGGCCATATGGCCGGACTTGGGCATGGCCGGTGCGATCTGGATCGAATCGCCGATCACGTGCACATCTTTGGCGACTGTGGACTCGAAGGTCTGATAGTTCACCTGGCACCAGCGCCCGTTCGCATTGGCAAGGCCCGATTGCACCGCGAGAGCGCCCGCGCGCATGGGAGGCAAGACGTTGAGCACATCCGCGCGCACGTCGTTTTGCACATCGAACTTCACCACGCTGGCGCGCGCGTCGACCGCTACCGCCTTGTGCTCGGGCATGTACTCGATGATGCCCTTGTAGTTCTCGGCCCAGTATTTCTTGAACAGCGGGCCCTTGGAGGTCACGTCCTGATTCGCATCGAGGATCAGCACCTTGGACTTCGGCTTGTGCTGCTTGAAGTAATGCGCCACCTGGCTTGCGCGCTCGTACGGGCCGGGTGGGCAGCGATACGGTGCCTCGGGAATCGTGATCGCATAGACGCCGCCATCGCGCATGGATTCGAGCTGCTTGCGCAGTGCCACGGTTTCCGCGCCCGCCTTCCACGCCTGCACGATGGAGCCGCTCTTGTTCGCGGCTTCGAGGCCCTCCACGCCGCTCCACATCAGCTCGATGCCGGGCGAGAGAATCAGCTTGTCGTAGGGCAGCGTTTCACCGCCCGCGAGCTGCACGGTTTTCTTCTGCGGGTCGATCGACTTGACCCAGTCCTTCACGCGGCGAACGCCGTGTTTGGACTCCAGCGTGGAGTAGCTGGTGGAGATATCGCCAATCGTCTTGCTGCCGCCCAGCACGAGGTTGGAGAGCGGGCAGGAGACAAACTGCTCCTGCGGCTCGACCATCACCACGTCGATGCGTTTTTCGGAAAACAGGCGCACGTATTTCGCGGCGGTCGCACCGCCAAAACCGCCGCCCACCACGACCACTTTGGCGCGTGCCGAGCCTGCCGTGTTGGTGCCGCTGGTGGCGCAACCGGTCAGTGCGGCGAGCGCACCCAGGCCGCCGAGGGAAGCCGAAGCCTTCAAAAGTTCACGTCGTTGCATGATGAATTTCTCCGTTTTCTTTTTTTAGACTCAAGGCTTCTGGGCGGCGAAGTAATCGGCGAGCGTTTTCACTTGCTCGTCGCTCAGGCCCTTGGCGATCTGGTGCATCACCGTGGCCTGGCGCTTGCCATCTTTGAACTCGCGCATCGCGGTGGTCAGCGTGGCGGCCGGCATTCCCGCCAGACCCACCACCGGCGAGCCGGCAACCGCACGCCCATCGGTGCCGTGACAGGCCGCGCAGTTGGCGGCCAGCTGGCGCGTGTGCAGTGCGCGCGCTGAAGCGTCTTGCGCAGGTTGTTGCGCAGACTGTTGCGCCATGGCCGAGCCGGCACAGAGGAGTGCAAGCGCCGCGGTGGTGATTGAAGCTCGAAGCAATTTCATCGTGGAGACTCCCCTGTATGGATGGAGTGGTGCACGTATAAACACATGCACACACATGAATGGAATCACCCCCACTGTAAAAAGCGGTTCCTGCTGCATCGCTCATGGTTATCACCTAGTGAATGAAAACTCCGGGTACGTGCAACGCGATGTCTATGCCGCATGCGCCGCATAACAATATTCCGCGCACCGTATGAAGCGTTTTGCGGCGCGTTGTGTTGCTGCGAAACGACTCAAGCCCCCGTAAAAGCACGCACTACTTGCGATTTATGGCTTGGGCTCTTGCCATACCGTGGCCACCCGCGCAAAAATCGCGCTCTTACTACATGAGTTCCATGAGTTCCATGAGTAATTCTTTGGCAGTTGCACAACCTGGATGCGATTGCCAACAACAACCCACTCCCCTGCTTTTCGGGAGACGCCCATGACCTTATTTTTGATCCGCACCACCCAACCCTGACGTGCCTCCATCCGCCCCGGCTGGCAGAGCGCGTCCACTGATCCTTGGTTGATCAGTCAGTCACCGCTGTTGCCAGTCTGGGCCCAAAGCTCCGGCTGACCACCTACGTGCGTTTGCCGGGGCTTTGTTGTTTACGGAGTGCTCGTTCATGAGTGCAAAAACGTTCTCGCGCGACTTCGCGCAGGGGCAAATCAAAAAACTGCGCCGCATTCGCCAACCAGTGGTGATGCAGCTTTCCATTCCCTCTCCCCGCAATCCGGTTGCGCGGGCTTTGGCCATTCGATCCATCTCTGGCGGTGCGGGCAAACACATCCGCAGCCAGGGCGCGCAGCGTCGCGCCGACAAGATGGAAGTGCAGAAGCAAACAGGGAATAGACGCAGCTTCAAGGACTGGACCTAACGAAAAGAAAGAAGAAGTAAAAATGGAACTGGAAACCATAGCTGAACAAGCGTCTTACGCCCCTCAGCCAACACCGGCGATCAACCATCGCCACCTCTCCGCCGCCGCGCTGAACAACGAGCTATGCGCCCGCATGTCGCTTCGCCAACGCGTTCTCGATATCGCCGCAAGCACCCTGAAAACCGAGCTCTTCGGACTGGACGATTTGATCGACCGACTGATCGACTCGGTGCGCGCGTGGTATCTGCTGCCCGAGTTGATCGATCGCCCCGTGATCGTCTGCCTCTGGGGTTTGACCGGCACGGGCAAGACGCAATTGGCGCGTCGGCTCACCCAATTGCTGGGCTTTTACGACCGCTTTGTTGAAGTGCAGATGGATGGCTTCAGCCACGGCGCCAGCTACCGCAGTTCCACCATCTCGGGCATGCTGGGTGACTCCGGCATCCACGAAGGCGCACCGGGCA
>CALMCS010001018.1 GCA_937862875.1 uncultured Comamonadaceae bacterium | reverse complement strand
CCGCGCGGCCGCGGCTCGCGGACGACCGGAGCGAGGGGTCCGTTTTGCGCCGCCACGGGCAGCACGCGGCGGTGCTCCGAGCCGACCAGCATGCGGGTGATGTGCGGCACGACGAGGCCCACGAAGCCAATCGCACCGCTGACCGCCACCATCGTGCCGGTCACCATCGAGACCACGACGAACAGGCTGCGGCGCAGCCGATGGGTGTTGACGCCCAGCGTGGCCGCGGTCTCGTCGCCGGTCAGCAGAGCGTTCAGCGAACGGGCCTGCAGCGCAAGCCAGACAATGCCCGCGAACAGCACCGCGGCGGGCAGTGGCAGCCGGTCCCATTGGGCACCCGCGAGGCTGCCCAGGGTCCATGTGAGCAGCGCGTTGGCGAGGTCGCGTTGGCCGGAGGTCAGGGTGATCAAGCTGGTCAGGCCGAGCAGAAAGTAGCCGACGGCGACGCCGCTCAGAATCAGCCTGACGGAATGGATTTGCCCGCCGACGCGCGCCAGCCAATACACGACGATGGCGGCAATCAGCGCGCCGGCAAAGGCACCCACGGAGATCGCGTAGATGCCCGCCAGGGAAAGACTGCCCCAGGCCAGCACCGACACCGCTCCCACCGATGCGCCGGACGAGACTCCGAGCATGTACGGGTCGGCCAGGGGGTTGCGCACCATGGCCTGCATCACCACGCCGACGGTTGCCAATCCCGCGCCGACCAGGGCCGCCATCAACACGCGCGGCAGGCGCAGCATCCAGACGATCTGGCGTTGTTGCAGGGTCCAGTCGGTAGGCTCGCCTGAGCCATGTGGCAACAGCTCACTCCACAGAATTTTCCAGACTGTGAATGGCGGCACGCGCACCGAGCCCATGGCGATGGCGATCGTCATGCAGACGCAGAGCAGCGCCACCAGTGCGAAGCAGCAGGTCCAGATGGGCAGGCGGCGCAGCGGAGGTTTCATGGCCGCGCGGGTGGGGGTGTTCCGGCCTTGAAGGCTTCTGGGTGGAGCTTCTTCGCCAGTTCGGTGGCCATGGGCACATTGCTCGGGCTGGGTGTGGCCTGTGCGTAGGTGATGACGAAGAACTGCTGCTTGCGAATCGCCTTCACGCCTGCCAGCTCGGGTTTTTGCTTGAGAAAGTCGATCTTGCCCTGCGCGCTCGGAACGCCGTAGTCAACGACAACGATCCACTCGGGATCGCGTTCGATCACGTCTTCCCAGTTGCCGCGGGGCCAGTTGCTCTCGATGTCGTCGAAGATGTTCTTGCCGCCGGCCGCATCGATCATGGCGCGTGGCATGCCAAAGCGGCCCACGGTGACGGGAATGGCCTGTCCGCTGTCGTAGACAAAGACCGTGGGGCGGGTGGTGACGCCCTTCATCTTCTGGGAGAGGTCGTGTATGCCGCGCTCCAGGGTTTGGATGCGGGGCTCGACCGTGTCTGCGATGCGAAAGATGCGGGCGATGTTGCGCAGGTCGAGCAGGGAGTCTTCGAGCTCGACCTTGTCGCGCGGTGCTATGCGGATGCAGGACTCGGTCAGCACATAGGAGTCGATGCCGTAGCGCGAGAGCAGATCCGGTGTGATCGCACCTTGTCGAAACCCGTAGCTCCATCCCGCGAAGACAAAGTCGGCGCGTGCACCGACGATGGTCTCCATGTTCATCGCCTGCGATGAGAGGTTGGGCAGCTTCTGCAGTGTGCTGCGCCATTCGGGGGCAATTTCCTTGGAAGAACTGATCCCTGAATATCCCACCAACTTGTCGCCAAGCCCCAG
>CALMCS010001017.1 GCA_937862875.1 uncultured Comamonadaceae bacterium | reverse complement strand
CGGCCTACCTGTCGGACATGCTGTTCGAGACCCTGCTGACCGCCAGCCAGGACGAGACGGCAACGGGGTATGGCCTGCTGGCCGAAGATGTGGCCGTGGCGAGTGATGGCCTCTCGGTCACCTTTCGCCTGCACAAGACCGCTCGATTTCACAACGGCAAGCCGGTGTTGGCCAAGGATGTGAAGTACAGCTTCGATACCTTGATGAGCAAATACGCCGCGCCAAGCTACAAGTCCGTCATGGCCGAAGTGGATGGCTGCGACGTGCTCGACGATCTCACCGTGCGCTTTCGATTCAAGAAGCCCAACCGCGAATTGCCGCTGGTCGTGGGCGGCGCGTTGCCGATTTTCAGCTCCGACTGGGGCATGGAAAACGGCAAGGCCAAGCCATTCGATGAAGTCGTGACCGACATCCCGATCGGTAGCGGCCCCTACAAGATCGGCCCGGTCAAGTTCGGCAAGGACATCACCTACGAACGCGACCCGCAGTATTGGGGGGCCAAGCTCCCTGTGCGCGTGGGCACGGGCAATTTCGACTACATCGCCATCAAGATTTATCGCGACAGCACCGCAAGACTCGAGGCCTTGAAGGCCGGCGAGTTCGATCTCATGCGCATCAACAGCGCCGGGGACTGGGCGCGCCGCCTGACCGGCAAGCGCTTCAACTCGGGCGAGTTGAAAAAAGGCGTTTTTGAGAACAAGCAGCCTTCGGGCTTCCAGAGCTATTTTCTGAACACGCGTCGCCCCTTCCTGCAGGACGAACGCGTTCGCGAGGCGCTGGATCTGGCGTTTGACTTCGAGTGGATGAGCCGCCAGATGTTCTATGGCGCCTACCAGCGCGTACACGGCCTGTTCGGCAACACCGCCTGCGAAACCAAGGGCGAGCCCACTCCCGCCGAGCTGGCGCTGCTGGAGCCGTTCAAGGCCAGCCTGCCGGCCGGAACACTCGGCCCGATGGCCATGCCGCCGCGTACCGATGGCGACAGCAGTCTGCGCGCCAATCTGCGCAAGGCCCAGCAACTGCTGAAGGAGGCCGGCTGGAGCGTGCAGGACGGCGTGCTGCGCAACGCCGCGGGCGAGCCGCTGGTGATCGAATACCTCGACAGCAGCGAAGGCGGCATCAAGGCCGTTTCGCCGTGGATGCGCAATCTGGAAAAGCTGGGCATTCAGCTCAAGGTGCGCATCGTCGACTACGCGCTGTATCAGCAACGCCTCGACAAATACGATTTCGACATGATTTCCCTGAACGTGCCCGGCACCCACAATCCGGGCCAGGAATACGGGGACATCTTTGGCAGCGCCTCCGCCGATCAAGAGGGGGCGTACAACTTCATCGGACTCAAGAGCCCGGCCGTCGATGCGATGATTCAGGCCATGGTGACGGCCAAGACCGAGGACCAGAAGCTGGCCGCCTGCCACGCACTCGAGCGCATCATCGTGCATGGCAACTACCTGATCCCGCAGTTCTATTCCGGCGCGCATCGCATGGTGTACAACGACCTGCGGGTCGCCTATCCTCAAAACATTCCGCCGTATTCGACCGGCGAGACCTGGGCGATCGATGTCTGGTGGGCCAAGATGCCACCCCAGAGCGCCTCCACACTCGGCGAGCGCCGCAACTGAAAGGGCTGACGCCGAACCACCATGCTGGCCTACATCCTCAAACGCTTTCTGTTGATGATCCCGACGCTGTTGGGCGTGTTGCTGCTGACGTTTGTCGTCGTGCAATTTGTGCCCGGCGGGCCGGTCGAGCAGTATCTGGCCGAGGCCAAGACGGCACCCGGCGGCGGAGTGGAGGGCGCGGCGTTCACGTATCGCGGTGGGCAGGGCGTGGATCCCAAGCGGCTGGCGGAGATCAAGGCGCTGTATGGCTTCGACAAGCCGGCGCACGAGCGCTTCTTTCAAATGCTGGGGCAGTTTGCGCGCTTCGATCTGGGCAAGAGCTTTTTCCAGAACAAGAGCGTGTGGGAGCTGGTGAAAGAGAAGCTGCCGGTCTCCATCAGTCTGGGACTCTGGACGTTTTTCATCAGCTATCTGGTCGCCGTGCCGCTGGGCGTGGCCAAGGCCGTGCGCGCCGGCTCGCGGTTTGATTTTGTGACCTCGCTGTTCATTCTGGTGGGCTACGCGATTCCGAGCTTTGTGCTGGGCGTCGTGCTGTTGGTGATTTTTGGCGGGCAGCTGCAGTGGTTCCCGCTGCGCGGCCTGACCTCCGCGAACTGGGACGAGCTCAGCACCATGGGCAAGGTCACCGACTATCTCTGGCACATCGCCTTGCCGGTGACGGCGATGGTGGCGGGAAGTTTCGCGGTCACCACGATGCTGACCAAGAACGCGTTTCTCGAGGAAATCCGCAAGCAATACGTGCTCACGGCGCGTGCCAAGGGTTTGAGCGAGCGTCAGGTGTTGTGGAAGCATGTGTTCCGCAACGCGCTGATCCCCATCATCACCGGGTTTCCGGCGGCCTTCATTGGCGCGTTCTTTGCCGGCTCGCTGCTGATCGAGACGCTGTTCTCGCTGGATGGCCTAGGCCTGCTGAGTTACGAAAGCGTGATTCGCCGCGATTATCCGGTGGTGCTGGGAACGCTGTACCTGTTTACCCTGATCGGTCTGGTCACCAAACTGATCAGCGATCTTTGCTATGTCTGGGTCGATCCGCGCGTCAAGTTCGATTGAGACTCGGGGTGGCGGGCTGCTCGGCGTTGGCGGCTTCGCGCTTGCGGTCGTAGATTCGCCAGAACAGCACCAGCATCAGCGCGATATTGAGAACCAGCACGGCCACGCCTTGCCAGTGCCGCGCAATCATGATGTGGCGAATCTCCAGCGGAATATAGATGCCGCTGGTGAGCGCGCCAAACCATTCACCCCAAATTTTGTCATGCCAGAGGCCCCAGGCCTCCACCCAGCGCACGGCGATGTAGGCGCAGCCCAGCAGCACCAGCGTATGCGTCGGCGTGCCGATGAGTTTGTCCACCCACGTCAGCAGAATGTCCGGGTAGCGGGATTGAGGGGAGAGGCCAAAATGGCCGATCATCTCGGCCGCAAGCCCATGCAGATCGTGGTGCAGCAGACTGAGCAGCCCCATCAGACCCAGCAGTGCGGCCAGACCCTTGAAGGCCTCGAAGAGGGCGACGGCCTTGACGGCCTTGCGGAGTTTGGATTGATTACGGGTGTTCACGGGGTGCGATTGTGAGCGCGTGCGGTGTCGCGCCACCGGGCAGAACTTCCCTTGTCCGTGTCGGAGGGCAGGCCGACCCATTCGGTGATTTCCAGACGGGTGAGCGCCCGTGCATGTTTATCCGTGGGCTATTTTATTTTTTTATTGCCGATGGCCACGGCGATTCTTGCTTTCAGAATGGCGGCAAATCGGCGGCGAGCAGAAAGCATTTATCCGTTGAAAATGCAGATCGCAAAAAAAATCTTTGCCGGAGT
>CALMCS010001016.1 GCA_937862875.1 uncultured Comamonadaceae bacterium | reverse complement strand
GAACGGGCAAAAAAAATCCCAACCGGATAAGGGTTGGGATTTCATATTATGGTGGTGGGCCTGTAACCCGCGCCAAACCTAGCTAACTCAGCGCCTTACAACCGGTGCAAACCACTGCGGAACGGTGCGGATTCAGCCACCTGAATGGGGTGAATCGTAGCAGACCGGCATTGTCACGACGTCATGTCGCTCTGCCAGGACCATCGCCAGTTCGATTCCGTATTGCTCAATCGAACCCGCGTCCGCATATCCGATGCGCCGCGCCGTCCGGACCTGCCGATAACGTGACCCGGATCAGTTTCCTTGAGGTAGGCCGGAGCGCCCGCCATCCCCTATTACCAGCCAGTCGCACGGCAGCGTGGGCCCGCCAAACACGGCCTCGACGACGCAGTGGTCAGATCTGGCCCGTAGCCTTGAGGTAGAAGGTGAGCAGCTTGGCGGGCGTCAATCTGGAGTCTTCCAGGCCCTTACAGATCCTGGCAAACACAGCGCCATCCATCGGGTCCTGCGGCACAAGCTGACCACTCTTTACGCCTCGGAGCACTTTGTCCGCCTCTTCGAGACGCGCCTTCTGGTAGACGACGTAACTGTCATGCTTTACGAAGGGGTGATCGCCGGCGTAGAGGATGCAGGTGGGGTCATTTGGCACGCCCGGCCTGACGGTCGACAGCGAGACCATCAGAACGCAATTCTTGCCAGCTTCATCGGCATGCGGATCCGTGAGCAGGATGAAAAGGTGCTTTCGATCCTGATCACCTTGCGGCCCAGACGGGATGAGTAGCGTCGCCCGCTTGAGCGGAAGAAACAAACTCATAGAGCCGCAAATATGCGATCGATTTCCTGTTCGGCCTGAATTTGTGCCGCCAACTCCTTCGCTGACGCATCATCGAAGCCTACTGCGCGGGCCAGCGCGTCATACTGAATGGGGAAGGACGATCCCTTCGGATCTTTCCACTCGGCACAGTGCTGGTGGGTCCAGTCACGGATTTCCCACTTCCCCATGGCACCGAACTTGTCCCAGACGGCTTTGAGCACGTCGATCTCGGCCGGAGCCAATTCATCGAGAGCGGTAGCGTCCAGAGGCTGACGCAGTGAAAGCTCGTGATTCTCCTTGTCGGAAATCCACTCTTCCCAACCGCCAGGCTGCGATTCGACGTCGCCGTCCATCAGGTTGAGCGTCTGCGAGAGAACAGGCCCGTGGGGCATGGAGACCAAACGGTCGCCAGAAATCGGCCAGCCGAAGGCGCGCACAGCCTCACGGTCCGACAGATACAGGAGCTTCATCAGCTTCAGATGCGGCATCTTCCTGTCCAGGAGTTGCCCCAGAAAGAACGCCGCCATCTGCGCTGCCTTGCGCTCATTGAACATCAAATAGACTCCTGTACGTCAAACAACTAAACCCTCACAGCCTCGCCTGATTGAAACGAGGCGATCTTGAGGGTGGCGATGGCACGTGCTTGACAAGCGCGCCGATCCCCTATTCTACGTCCTGGCCACACTTTTGACCAGATTTGGCCCTTTACGTGCAGATGCCGACGGTTCATACCAAGCTCTCCAGGTAAGGCCGCATCACATTGGTCACGCGGCAGATCTTGGCGTAGCGCCAGATCTCGTCACTGGTCATGCGTCGGGCAGTCCACGCCGCGCGCAGCGCCTCCAGAGCAACATCCAGGCCGATCTTGTTGCGGTACTTGAAACAGTCCGCCACCGTCTTGGCGACGCCCGTGACGCGAACGGTCACCCCGTCGACGACGTGCTCCTCGGTGCCCTCGGTGAGCGCCAAACCCGAGAAGCGGACGAGGCGTAGCGGCGGGTAATCCATTTTCGGGGCGGCGGCTTTGTTGTCGATGGCCAGCCAGACCTGAAATGGCAACTGCGTGGTCAGCTCATGGAAGCTCAGTGCCGTCAGCAGGCAGATCACCCCCTTGGGGACGCGCCGAGCCACTGCGGCAAGCGATCCATGGGCCGACACCGGGCGGTCGGGCAGCCCGTACAGCCCGCGCCCGACGCGTTCCAGTTGCCCGCGCCGCACGGCACGGGTCAAAGCCACCCGAGGGATGCCCAACGGAGCCAGATCGCTCGGGCGCACCAGCCCCCGCGAACGCACCAGATCAAGCAGCTTGTAACCAGCCGTGTCCATGGATGGATTGTTCCATAACATCGGTGTTTTCGAACAACAACCGATGAATAGGAACTGCGCCGCTTGGCGCACACCCCGGATGGCGAGAACGCCCGACTGACGGAACGAGGCTGCGCACGGCCAGCACTCAGGCCCGGCGTCCGAGCCGTCGCGGTTTCCATGCGGAATTTGCATGGAGACCCCGATGATGACCAAACGCTGCGCGTGCTGCGGCCAGCCCTTCGAACCCCGGCCGCAGGTTCCTGACCAAGCCTTCTGTTCTTCGCCCGATTGCCAGCGCGCCCGCAAACGCCAGTGGCAGCGCGACAAGATCAAGTCCGACCCGGACTATCGAATCAATCAGCAGGATGCGCAGCGGGCGTGGACACAACGCAATCAAGACTATTGGCGCACCCGCCGCGAGACCAGCATCGGCTCCGGACAACGTGACCCGAAGCAGCCCGAGCAGCCAGATGAACGACAACCACTGCTTGCAAAGATGGACGTGTCGACCTTGCCGTCCGGCATCTACCGAATCACGAGACATCCAGCATTTCCGAGCGGGGTCGGGGACTCGTTGGTGGTCGAGATCACGCTGCTGTGCGCGGCCTGTCCGTGCAAGATGGACGTGTCAAGAGATGACTTGATCGACACAGGCGCCAACGGAACGTAACTTCGCTTCCAAACGCGTTCTCGAACTTCCTGTATGGCAACAATTCCGACCGTGTGCGCTGCCGCCATCTGGCGACTTCGCGTCCATTGAAGGAGTGGCAGACCCGAGAGCGTCAAACATAAAGCGACGGGTCTATGCAAACGATCGAACCTCCTCCAAATCCGCCGGGGTCGGAACCGGCCTTCAAAGCCGCGCAGTACGTGCGGATGTCGACCGAGCACCAGCAGTACTCGACGGAGAACCAGGGCGACAAGATCCTCGAGTACGCCGTCAGGCGCAACATCGAGATCGTCCGTACCTACGCCGACGAAGGCAAGAGTGGGCTGCGCATCGACGGTCGCCAGGCGCTGCAACAATTGATCAAGGACGTCGAAACAGGCAACGCGGACTTCCAGATCATCCTGGTCTATGACGTGAGCCGATGGGGTCGGTTTCAGGACGCTGACGAGAGCGCCTATTACGAGTACATCTGCCGCCGAGCCGGAATTCAGGTCGCCTACTGCGCCGAGCAGTTCGAGAACGACGGCTCGCCCGTGTCCACCATCGTCAAGGGCGTCAAGCGTGCGATGGCTGGAGAATACAGCCGGGAGTTGTCGGCAAAAGTGTTCGCCGGGCAATGCCGCCTGATCGAGTTGGGATTTCGGCAAGGCGGGCCAGCCGGTTACGGCCTGCGGCGCGTCCTGATTGATCAGTCCGGCTCGGTCAAGGGCGAGCTGGCGCGCGGCGAACACAAGAGCCT
>CALMCS010001015.1 GCA_937862875.1 uncultured Comamonadaceae bacterium | reverse complement strand
GCAGCCTGTTCTCGCTGGCCCAGCAGTACCGCTACTCGGGCTGCACCCGCGACGATTTCGCGGCGAAGAATGCCGCAGCGCGGGTCGCGCTGGAGAAGTTCGGCGAGTTGCCGCAGGACGTCCTCGAAGGCACGCGCCGCTCGACGTTTGCGCCACCCATGGTGCGCCGTGGTCTGCAACAGCGCGGTGAGAATCCTGCCGCAGCCGCTACCAGCGTCGATGGTGATGCGGCCGCTGCTGCCGACCCATCCGAAAACGCAGCCACTGCCGGCGAGGACGAATCCGCATGAGCGATCTGAACCAGCCGACCCGCTACTTCCGGGGCCTGCAACAGGGAGCCTTCATGCGCCTGGAACACGCGGCCTCTCTAAAAGGCCTTTTAAAGCCTTTTAAAGGTAAAGGGGACTTGGAGGCCTGGGCCAGCCAGTGCTTCGCCATGCGCGACGAGTTGATCGGCCTGGCGCAGCGACAAGTGCTGCAACAGGCCGGTGGGCATCCCTTCCATCTGCTGCCCGTGGAACTGGCCCAGCAGACCACTGGCGCGGGAACGACGTTCCTGCGCTGGCGCAGGAACGACCGCTCGGCCATGGGCGTGGCCCTGTGGCAGGAGCTGATGGCGAGCACCAGCACGCCGGTCAACCTGCTGGCCGACCTGCACGCGATCGAGCTGCAGCGCATCACGCTGAACATGCAGATCAGCCTGTTGCACACCCTGGGTAGGCAGGCCCAGGAGTGCGCCAGCAAGGCCGCCGAGGCGGAAGACGCCTACCTGCGCCGGCTCGCGTCCATACCCCCCGGAGTGCGCGATCGGTGATCGCGTCGGGCACCCCAGCACGCGCCCGACGCCGACATGGCACGGGTATTTCAACCACCAAGGAGATTGCACCATGAGCACGCATTTTTCGGGCGAAGGCAACATCGGCTCGCCCCCCGAGTACCGGGAGTTCCCCAACGGCAACGACGAACCGCGGCGCTTGTTGCGGCTGAACGTGTATTTCGACAACCCCGTTCCCACCAAGGGCGGTGACTTCGAGGACCGCGGCGGCTTCTGGGCGCCGGTGGAAATCTGGCACCGCGACGCCGAGCACTGGAAGGACCTGTACCAGAAAGGCATGCGCGTGCTGGTCGTCGGCCGCATGGAGCGCGAACCCTGGACGGACAACGAGGATCAGCCGCGCGAGACCTGGCAGATCAACGCGCGCAGCGTCGGCATCCTGCCGTTCCGCATCGAGTCCGTCGTTCTGAGCCCCAAATCGCAGGAGACCGCACAGGACGCGCAGCCCAAGCCCCAGGCCGCCCAGGAACCGGCAGCGTCGAAGGAGCCCAAGCGCAGGAAGTGATCCGGCGTGGGGGCGGCCGCAGTACGTTGCCGCCCCCCATGTCCTCGCGAGCTATCCCCAGGGGATAGCTCCATCAGCGTCCACCGGCTTCCGCGCGCTCCCGAACATCGCGGCTCCCGGCTCGCACACCGCCGGCCGCACGCCATCCCGCCCAAGCCGTTCCATCGGCGTGAAAGCGGTCGCTGCCGCATGCAGCTTGTTTGCTGCTGCCCCAACAGGCGCTCGGCATCCTCGATCCCAGCAACTCCATGAACAACGGGAAGCGGATGGACGGACATGCGGCTGTTTCTGTGCGAGAAGCCCTCCCAGGGCAAAGACATCGGCCGGATTCTCGGCGCCACGCAGCGCGGTGAAGGCTGCCTCAACGCCTCCGGTGTCACGGTCACCTGGTGCATCGGCCATCTCGTCGAAGCGGCAGCACCCGAGGTCTATGACGCGGCGCTCAAGCGCTGGTCGCTGGAACAGCTGCCCATCATTCCCCAGCAGTGGCGGGTCGAGGTCAAGCCGAAGACCGCCACGCAATTCAAGGTCGTCAAAGCGCTTCTGGCGAAGGCGACCCAGCTTGTCATCGCCACTGACGCCGACCGCGAAGGCGAACTGATCGCACGCGAGATCATCGACCTGTGCGGCTACCGCGGTCCCATCGAACGCCTGTGGCTGTCGGCGCTCAACGATGCGTCCATCCGCACCGCGCTCGCCAAGCTGCGGCCCTCGGCCGAGACGCTGCCGATGTATTACTCGGCGCTGGCGCGCTCGCGCGCCGACTGGCTCGTGGGCATGAACCTCAGCCGGCTGTTCACCGTGCTCGGGCGGCAGGCCGGCTACGATGGCGTGCTGTCGGTCGGGCGTGTACAGACCCCGACGCTCAAACTCGTGGTGGACCGCGACCGAGAGATCGCGGCCTTCGTGTCCGTGCCGTACTGGGCCATCGACGTGTCGCTGTCCGCAGGCGGTCAGACGTTCACCGCGCAGTGGGTGGCACCCGATGCCAGCACCGACGACGCCGGCCGCTGCCTGCGGCAGCCCGTCGCACAGCAGGCCGCGCAGCAGATCCGCGCCGCGGGCAGTGCCCAGGTGGTGTCGGTCGAGACCGAGCGCGTGCGCGAAGGCCCGCCGCTGCTGTTCGACCTGGGCACCTTGCAGGAAGTCTGTTCCAAGCAGCTTGGGCTGGACGTGCAGGAAACCTTGGAGATCGCCCAGGCCCTGTACGAGACGCACAAGGCCACGACGTACCCGCGCTCGGATTCGGGCTACCTGCCCGAAAGCATGTTCGCCGAAGTGCCCACGGTCCTGGACAGCCTGCTCAAGACCGATCCCACGCTGGCCCAGATCATGGGCCAGCTCGACCGCACCCAGCGCTCGCGCGCCTGGAACGACGGCAAGGTGACGGCGCACCACGGCATCATCCCGACGCTCGAACC
>CALMCS010001014.1 GCA_937862875.1 uncultured Comamonadaceae bacterium | reverse complement strand
TACGGCACGCTGAACGCCGAAGTGCGCGCGATGCTCGACAACCCCAAGAGCGCGATCCTCGAAATCGACCGCATGGTGGTGGCGAAGCAACGCGCCCTGACCAGCGACGAAACCGCCAACTTTGGCGTGCCACTGGGCGGCAGCCTGATTCCCTGGATCGACAAGGATCTGGGCAACGGCATGTCCAAGGAAGAGTGGAAGGGCATGGCCGAGACCAACAAGATCATGGGTCTGGGCGAAGGCTTTGGCGGCACGACCGCCATTCCCGTCGACGGTTTCTGCGTGCGCGTCGGTGCGATGCGCTGCCACAGCCAGGCTCTGACCTTCAAGCTCAAGAAGGACGTGCCCGTCGCCGACATCGAAGCGATGATCGCTGCGGACAACGAGTGGGTCAAAGTGGTGCCAAACACACGCGAAGCCACCCTGAAGGATCTGACTCCCGTGGCCGTGACCGGCACCATGACGATCCCGGTCGGCCGCATCCGCAAGATGGCCATGGGTCCTGAATACGTGGGCGCGTTTACTATCGGCGACCAGTTGCTGTGGGGTGCCGCTGAGCCGCTGCGCCGCATGCTGCGCATCTTGCTCGACGCGTAAATGGGATGAATATCACTACCCAACGGTCTGTATAACCAGATCAGCGGGTAGTGAGGATACAATTTGCAACAGATCGTTGTCCAGTACCAACATTTGAAATAGAGCTTTCCTACCAAAACGCGAGGAAGCTTAAGTTGGAGTGTAGCCTCAGCTTGTCAGTGCAAAACATTGATGCTATGGTGCTTTTACACATTTTCACGACCCGTAGTGGATGACGCTAGAAGAAAACTAACTGCGTCTTCGCAAAGCCCAACACTCATCAAATAGTTGCACACATGCATCGCTGGAAATTCTCTGTTTTAGCGGCTGCTGCCATCGTATCCACCGGCCTGTTCACGGCCGATGCGAATGCCTTGGCACTGGGCCAGATCCACGTGCGATCCGCTTTGGGGGAGCCATTGCGAGCGGATATCGACCTGCCACAAATTTCAGCTGCCGAGGCAGAGTCACTGAAAGCTGGTACGGCCGCACCGGACGTCTATCGCGCACAAGGGCTGGAGTACTCCTCCGCCGTGAACGATATTCGCGTTCAATTCCAGCGTCGTCCCGATGGCACTGGCGTGCTGCGACTGAGCAGCTCCAGAGCCATCAACGATCCATTCATCGATCTGGTGATCGATGCGACCTGGGCTTCGGGTCACATCGTCCGCAGCTACACCATGCTGCTGGATCCACCAGAGCTGCGCCGCAACACCGTGCCAGCGACCACTGCACCGCAGATCGGCTCGCAGCAGACACCGGCCGTAACCGAGCGTCCTTACACACAGCCCGCAGAGCAGCGTGCGCAGCCTGAAGTGCAGGAGCGTCGTGCTCCCGCCGTTCAGCCACGCGTCGCACCGGCTCCAGCCCCTGCCCGCGCTCCCGCTTCCGAAAGTTCGGGCGGCGACGTTCAGGTGCGTGCCGGAGAAACTGCTGGCCGCATCGCCAACGCGCACCGCCCTGCCGGCGTGTCGCTCGACCAGATGCTGGTGGCGATGATGCGTTCCAACCCGAACGCGTTCATCAACGGCAACGTCAACCGCCTGCGTGCGGGCACCGTGCTGCAGATGCCTTCCGAGTCGCAAGCACAGGCCACAACGCCTGGCGAAGCGCGCAAGATCATGGCCGCGCAAAGCCGTGACTTCAACGAATTCCGCCGTCGCCTGGCCGGTGCCGCACCGTCCGCCGAAGTGTCTGCGCCACAGCGTGCAGCGACCGGCTCGGTGCAGACCGAAGTCAGCGACCAAAAGCCAGCGACCGCTTCCTCTGACAAGCTGACCCTGTCCAAGGGCGGCGTGCAATCGCAGAAGAAGGACGAGTCCCTCGCCCGCGACCGCCAGTCGACGCAGAACTCCGAGCGTCTGGCCGAGCTGAACAAGAACATCACCGACCTGAACAAACTCAGCACGGCCGCCGGAACCCCTGCCAGCCCTGCTGCGGCTGCCAGTGCCGCCAGCAAGCCGGCCGAGTTGCCAGCGATTGCCACGTTGCCAGTGGGCACCAACACATCGACGGTCCCGACGGTTCCAGCCACGACGACGCCAGTCGCCTCGGTTCCTGCCGTGGTCGCCAGCGAAGCCAATGCCGCAGCCTCGGCTGCGATCGCTGCGGCCTCGACTTCCGTCGATGCAGCCAGCGAAGCGGTCAACGCCGCCTCCGAAGCCGCATCGGCTGCATCGGTGCCAGCGCCGACCAAGCCACGCAAGATCGTGCCGCCGCCACCACCTCCACCAGAGCCCACATTCCTTGAGACCATCACGGAAGATCCGCTCATGCTGGGTGGTGCAGGCGCATTGCTGCTGTTGTTGCTGGGCTACGGCGGTTACCGCGTTGCTCAACGCCGCAAGGCCGCACTGGCTCCGTCCGACAGCTCGCTAATGGACAGCCAACTGCAACCAGACTCGTTCTTCGGTCAAAGCGGTGGTCAGCGCGTCGACACCAACAACAGCGGCATGTCCACTGGTTCGTCGTCCCTCGCCTACTCGCCAAGCCAATTGGACGCCGGCGAAGTCGATCCCGTGGCCGAGGCCGATGTGTACCTGGCCTATGGCCGTGATCTGCAAGCCGAAGAAATTCTGCGCGAAGCCGCACGCCTCAATCCAGAGCGCACCTCCATCCACGTGAAGCTGGCGGAAATCTACGCCAAGCGCCAGGACCGCAAGGCTCTGGAAGCACAGGCCAAGGAACTGCACACCCTGACCCAAGGTCAAGGCGTCGACTGGGCGCGCGTCGCCGAACTCGGCCGTACGCAGGATCCAGAGAATCCGCTGTACCTGCCAAGCGCGGCTCGCCCGGGCATGGTTTCGGCCACAGCGGCCGGTCTGGCAGCTGCAGGCGCTGCAGCAGCCGCGTCGCACCATCTGGATCTGGACGCACCAAGCACCTTGCCGGTGGATTTCCACTCGTCATCGCCAGCGCCCAAGCCAATGGACATGGACGCCGGTCTGGATCTCGACCTGGATCTGGGCACGCCCGTTCCAAGCCCAGCCGCTCAGAATCAGTGGATGCCACCGACTGCACCAGCACCTATCGCTCCGGTCATTCCGGCGCCAGTGGCTGCCGCACCGTTGCTGCCTGATTTCGAGTTGCCACCGTTGTCGCTCGATACACCGCTTGCCCCGATCGCGCCTGTCGCTCCCGTGGCATTCACACCCGCCGCTCCGGCCGCCTCCAACGGAATGGACTTCCAATTGGACGACCTGTCGTTCAACAAGCCTTCCGCCGGTGCAGCCGCCACGGCCGCTACAGAAACAGCACATTCCTATGTCGAAACCACAGCGCGTCAACCGCTGGAATTCGACATGAACAGTCTGTCGCTCGATCTGAACACTCAGCCAGCCCCCGTGGCACCGAGCTTCACCAGCACGGCACCCGGCGCTCTGAGCATGTCCGCGACGGATGTCATGCCACTGACCCCTTCCGGCTCCGGCATCCCAGAAGAGCCACTCGCGACCAAGCTGGCCCTGGCCGAAGAGTTCAACGCCATTGGCGACAGCGAAGGTGCCCGCACCCTCGTGGAAGAAGTGATTGCCGAAGCATCCGGCGATCTGAAGACTCGCGCACAGCAAATGCTTGCCAAACTGGGTTGATCTTGATTCCCGTGTTTGTCAGCTGCGTCCACGTGATCCCCCAGCCCGCTCCCAGGAGCCGGGCATGAGGATTGCGTTGGGCGTGAGTTACAACGGTCAGGCCTACAACGGCTGGCAAAGCCAGCTAGACGGCAAGACCGTACAAGATCACCTCGAAGCGGCCCTGGGCCGCTTTGCTACTCATGAGGTGTCCACGGTCTGCGCGGGGCGTACCGACTCCGGCGTGCACGGCACCATGCAGGTGGTGCATTTCGACACGCCCCTCGAGCGCGCGCCGTTCTCCTGGGTCCGCGGCACCAACACCTTTCTCCCCAAAGACATCGCCGTGCAATGGGCCCAGCCCGTGCCGGAAGAATTCCACTCGCGCTTCAGCGCGATTGCACGCCGCTACGCCTACGTGCTGCTGCAATCGCCGGTGCGCCCGAGCGTCGATGCCGGTCGTGTCGGCTGGGTGTTCTATCCACTGGATGGCGCGGCCATGCAGCGTGCGGCCGATCTGCTGCTGGGCGAACACGACTTCACGTCGTTCCGCGCTTCGGCCTGCCAGGCCAAATCGCCGATAAAGACCATGCAGCGCATCCACATCACGCGCCGTGGTCCTCCGGGCGGCGATCTGGCGGACGAGCGCAACAGCCCGCACCACTTCACGCCCTGCTACTGGCGCTTCGAATTCCAGGCCAACGCCTTTCTGCACCACATGATCCGCAACATCATGGGCTGCCTGATTGCGGTCGGCCAGGGGCACAAAGAGCCCGAATGGATTCTGTCGGTGCTGGCGGCCCGCTCACGCGATGCGGCGGCCCCCACCTTTTCTCCCGACGGCCTGTACTTCCACGGACCCGTCTACGAACCCACATGGGGGCTTCCTGATCGTACCGCTGCGTATGATTGGCTCCCATGAGCTCGAATTCCCCAGTCACCCCTCCCTCCACCGTTCCAGCCCCGCGCACCCGCATCAAGATCTGCGGACTGACACGCGAGGAGGATGTCGACACCGTTGTCAGCGCAGGCGCCGATGCCGTCGGCTTTGTGCTGTACGCGCCCAGCCCGCGTGCGGTCAGCGTTCAGCGCGCGGCCGAGCTGGCGCGCCGGTTGCCGCCCTTTGTCACGCCGGTGCTGCTGTTCGTGAATGCGCCCGCCGCTGAGGTGATCGCTGCGAGCCGCCAGGTGCCGGGCTCGATCATCCAGTTTCATGGCGACGAAACGCCCGAGGAATGCCTCGCCGCCACCGGAAACGGCGAGAGAGCCTTTCTTCGCGCTGCCAGAATTCCACTGGGTGATGGTGCAAGTCAGTTCAACCTCGTAAAATACGCTCAGGATTACTCTAGTGCCCAGGCCATCCTGCTCGACGCTCATGTCGACGGATTCGGCGGTGGCGGGAAAACATTCAATTGGTCACTCCTTCCAAAAAGCGTCGACTCTCACCTCGTTTTGTCTGGTGGACTCACGCCTGCAAACGTGACCGATGGCATCTTGCAAGTACGCCCTCGCGGGCTGTCGCTTGCCATTGATGTGAGCTCGGGCGTCGAGGCCGATGGCCCCGATGGCAAGCCCCTCAAAGGCATCAAGGATGCCCACAAGATTCACCGCTTCATTGCTGCCGTACGCGCAGCTGATGCACAAATTTTGCAGACTGACACATGTTTGAATACCAGTACCCTGACGTCCAAGGCCACTTCGGTCGCTACGGAGGCAGCTTCGCCAGCGAAACCCTGACGCACGCTCTTGTCGAGCTGCGCGATGCCTACGCCAAATACCAGAACGACCCTGAGTTCATCGCTGAATTCCAGTCCGAGCTGGCTCACTATGTGGGTCGCCCTTCGCCCGTCTATCACGCAGACCGCATGTCGCGCGAAATGGGTGGCGCTCAGATCTATCTGAAGCGTGAAGACCTGAACCACACCGGCGCGCACAAGATCAACAACGTGATCGGCCAGGCCATGCTCGCCAAGCGCATGGGCAAGCCGCGCATCATTGCCGAAACCGGCGCGGGCCAGCACGGCGTGGCCACGGCCACCATCTGCGCGCGCTACGGTCTCGAGTGCGTGGTCTACATGGGTGCGGAAGACGTCAAGCGCCAAAGCCCCAACGTCTACCGCATGAAGCTGCTGGGCGCGACGGTCATCCCGGTCGAATCCGGCAGCAAGACGCTCAAGGACGCGCTCAACGAAGCCATGCGCGACTGGGTCGCCAATGTGGACAACACGTTCTACATCATCGGCACGGTGGCAGGTCCTCATCCCTATCCGATGATGGTGCGCGACTTCCAGAGCGTGATCGGCAACGAATGCCTGACGCAGATGCCCTCCATGCTCAAGGACCAGAAGATCGCGGCCGAGCAGCCGGACGCCGTCGTCGCCTGCGTGGGCGGCGGCAGCAATGCCATGGGCATCTTCTACCCCTACATTCCGTTCGAGAAGACCCGCCTGATCGGCGTGGAAGCGGCCGGCGAAGGCCTCGAAAGCGGCAAGCACTCGGCGTCGCTGCAGCGCGGCTCGTCGGGCGTGCTGCACGGCAACCGCACCTTCATCCTGCAGGATGACAACGGCCAGA
>CALMCS010001013.1 GCA_937862875.1 uncultured Comamonadaceae bacterium | reverse complement strand
ACTTTCAAAGGATCGAATATGCAACGCATGATGGATGGAAAAGTGGTCGTGGTGACGGGTGCAGGCGGTGGAATCGGGCGCGAGATCGCGCTGCAGATGGCGGCGGCTGGCGCCAAAGTGGTGGTGAACGACATTGGTGTGACCTTGCAGGGCGAATCGCTCGAGCAAGGCAGCAATGCATTGACGCCCGCTGAATCAGTGGTGAAGGAAATTTGTGATGCGGGTGGTGAAGCGGTAGCCAGCCATGATTCCGTCGCGGCTTCCAAGTCGGCGAACGCCATCATCGAATGTGCTGTGGATCACTTCGGGAGAATCGACGGTGTGGTCAACAATGCAGGCAATCTGCGCGACCGCTCTTTCCACAAGATGAGCGAAGAAGAGTGGCGCGCCGTGATCTCGGTTCACCTCGATGGAACGTTCTTTGTCAGCCGGGCGGCAGCTACGCATTTTCGTGAGCAGGAATCGGGGGCGATGGTGCACATGACGTCCACCTCGGGTCTGATTGGCAACTATGGTCAGGCCAACTATGGCGCGGCCAAATTGGGCATTGTCGCGCTCTCCAAGATGATTGCGCTCGATATGGGGCGTTACAACGTGCGCTCCAATTGCATTGCACCGTCGGCCTGGAGTCGCATGACCAGTTCCATTCCCACTGACACGCCGCAACAGCGTGATCGGGTGGAAAAGCTCAAAAAAATGGAGTCGGGAAAGATTGCGCCAATGGCGGTCTATCTCCTCACGGACGAGGCCAAGGAAGTCTCCGGACAGATCTTTGCGGTGCGCGCCAACGAGATCATTTTGATGAGCCAGCCGCGCCCTTTGCGCTCGGTGCATCACAGCGATGGGTGGACGCCGGAGTTGATTGCTGAGATCGCCATTCCAGCGATGAAGAAGCATTTCTACCCGTTGGACCGATCGCCCGATGTCATGAGCTGGGACCCGATCTGAAGGATCGTCCTCACCGAGGAGTTTTTTCCAAACGACGTCTGGAGCATTCATGCTGTTGAGTTACCAGGAACTACTGAACTACGACATCCCGGAAGTGCGGCAGCGCTATTCACAGCGCGACACGATTCTTTATGCGCTCTCCGTCGGGCTCGGGCAAGACCCGATGGATGCAGGGCAACTGCGCTACGTGGATGAGCAATTCGGCCCCAACGTGTTGCCGTCCATGGCGGTGATTCTGGGTTACCCGGGCTTCTGGCTCAATGCTCCCGAAATCGGCGCTGATGTCACACGTCTCTTGCACGGAGAACAATCAGTGAAGCTTCTCGCCAGCCTGCCGCATGAAGGCGAAGTGATTGGGAAGACGCGCGTTGTGGAGGTTGTGGACAAAGGCGACAAGGGCTTGTTGGTCTATTCCGAGAAGGAACTGCGCGACGCCAGCAATGGAAGAATTCTGGCGCGAACCTCTGCCACCACAGTCTTGCGCGGCGACCGTGGAATGCCCGGGGCACCAACACAAGCGCGCGTTGCGGAGCAACTCCCCGATACGCCACCTACAACGACCAGCATCGTGGGAACTCGTCCAGAACAGGCTTTGTTCTACCGACAAAACGGCGACCGAAATCCGCTGCACAGCGATCCAAAGGTTGCCAAACTGGCAGGTTACGACCGCCCGATCCTGCACGGCCTGTGCTCGTTTGCGATGGTGAATCATGCCGTATCGAGCTGCCTGAAGAAAAC
>CALMCS010001012.1 GCA_937862875.1 uncultured Comamonadaceae bacterium | reverse complement strand
CGAACTCCGGGACAGGACACATGCAGGAACTCGATCTTCAATCAGGCATTTCATTGGCGCGGCGGCTGCGTTTGCAGCAGCTCGCCATCTTCATCAAGGTGATCGAGTCCGGCTCGGTGCTGGCGGCATCGCGTGAGCTGGCGATGACGCAGCCGGCGATCAGCAAGTCGATCCAGGACCTCGAAGGCCAGATGGGTGCGCCGCTGTTCGAGCGCAGCAAGAAGGGCATGCGGCTCACCGACTTCGGCAAGATCTTCGAGAACCACGCCAAGGTGATCCTGTCGCAGCTGCGCTATCTCTCGGAAGACCTGAACGCCTTCAAGACCGGCGCGGCCGGGCACATTGTGGTGGGCACGCTGATTGCGGCGTCCGGCACCATCCTGCCGCGCGCCATCGGCAATCTGCGGCGCATTGCTCCGGACGTGGTGGTGACCGTGAAAGTGGGGGCCAACTCCACGCTCTACCCGATGCTGCTCAAGGGCGATGTGGACATCGTGCTCGGCATTCTTCCCGAGGACTCGCGGCCGTTTCTGCCCGACCACAAAGGTGTCTCGTCGATCAAGCATGTGGCCCTGTACGAGGACGGCCTGAACGTGGTGATCTCGGCCAAGAACCCACTCGCCAGCAAGAAGCGGGTGCAGCTGGCCGATCTGCATGCGATGGAATGGATCGTGCCCACCGTGGATTCCGCGACGTTCCGCGCGGTCGAGAAATTCTTCCGCGAGCAGGGCATGAGCATGCCGGAGCATGTGATCGAATCCGTCTCGATTCTGACCAACCTCGAGCTGATCATTCAGTGGGGCATGGTGGCGATCATGCCGCGCTCGGCGGCCAAGCGGTTTTCGGAGCTGGGCCTGATCAAGATCCTCGAATTCGACAAGCTGCGCGATGCCACCACCGTGGGCTACACCGTGCGTTCGGACCGCGAGCAAAGCGTGGTGGTGCAGAACTTCATCCGCGCGCTGGAAGCCTCCACCGACGACCTCGAATCTTGAGTGGATAACCCGCTCAAGTATTCCAGGCGCTTATAGAAGCGCCGTTCGAATTCATTATTCAGACAGGTTGACCGTCGCTACATTGGATCCCAATGGCATGCCAGTGCTTTGCTGAGCCTGCCTCAAGGAGACAAGCATGCGGCAAATTGACCTGCAAAGAATGGCGGACGACGCTCCGTTCACCCGCTTCCACTGGACCGTGCTCATCTGGTGCGCGCTGGCCATCGTGTTCGATGGCTACGATCTGGCGGTGGTGGGCATCGCGCTGCCGTCGATCATGAAGGACATGGGCGTCGACGCCACGCAGGCGGGCTTCATGGCCAGCTCCGCGCTGTTCGGGATGATGTTCGGCAACATGATCTTCGGAAACCTCTCGGACCGCTTCGGCAAGCGCATGGTGATGTGTCTGTGCATCGCCATCTTCAGCCTGTTCACCGCCGCGGCGGGCCTGATGAAGGACCCGATCAGCTTCAGCGCGATGCGCTTCATCGCCGGCCTGGGCATTGGCGGTGTGATGCCCAATGTGATCGCGCAGATGACCGACTACTCGCCGCTGCGCATGCGCAGCACGCTGATCACGCTGACCTTCAGCGGCTACTCGGTGGGCGGCATGCTGGCCGCCATTCTGGGCAAGGGCCTGATCGAAACCTATGGCTGGCAAACCGTGTTTCTGGCCGCCGCCGCGCCCGTGGTGCTGCTGCCGCTGATCTGGTGGCAGATGCCCGAGTCGCTGGGCTATCTGCTCAAGAAGGGCCGCATCGACGATCTCAAGCGCAATCTGCAGCGCATGTCGCCCAGCTACGTGCCGCGCGCCGATGACCAGTTCGTGCTGTCGGCCTCGCCTTCCGCCGTATCGGCCGTCAAGAAGTCGGCGTTCTCGGGCCTGTTTGCCGATGGCCGCGCCTTCAGCACCGTGATGTTCTGGGTGACCTGCTTCATGGCGCTGTTCATGGTCTACGCGCTCAACTCGTGGCTCACCAAACTCATGGCGCAGGCCGGTTACAGCCTGGGCTCGGCGCTCACCTTCGTGCTGGTGCTGAACATCGGTGCGACGCTGGGCGCGGTGTTCGCGGGCTGGTTGTCCGATCGCATGCACATCAAGCTGGTGACGTTTCTGATGTTCGTGATGGCGGCGATCTCGATCACGCTCATGGGCAACAAGCTGCCCACCACGGCGCTGTTCGTGATCGTGGCGATTGCGGGTGCCTGCACCATCGGCACGCAGACCATGACCTGCGCGTATTGCAGCCAGTTCTATCCCGTGACGATTCGCGCCACCGGCGTCGGCATGATGCTGGGCGTGGGACGTGCGGGTGCGATTCTCGCGCCCATCGTGATCGGCACCATCGTCGGCATGAACCTCTCGCTGCAGGCCAATTTCATGGCGATTGCGATCCCTGCGGTCGTGGCTGCGGTGACGATTCTGCTGATCCAACATGACCGCTCGGACCTGATGCGCAACCGCGCCGCCAAGCAGTCGGAAGGCGCATCGCCCGCATTGACGCCGGTGGGCGCAGCGAGCTGATCGCAGAGAGGGCTTCAAGTATTCCTGTTGAGAATACTTGAAGCCCTCGATTTCATTATTCAGGCATTGATCTTGTGCCTAGACTGCAGGCAGATCACAGCCTTTTTCGTGGAGACAAGAATGACCAAAGCACCGCGTTTCGCATTGCCACCAGGCCTCAAGCAATCGCTGCGTAACTATGTGGACGGACAGTTCGTCGAATCGAACAAGACGTTCGATGACATCTGCCCGCTCGATGGCAGCCTGCTGGCCAAGGTCCACGAGGCCGACGCCGCACTGGTGGACCGCGCCGTCAAGGCCGCGCGCAAGGCGCTGTCCGGTCCGTGGGGCAAGATGGGCGTGCAGGAACGCGCCCAGCTGCTCCACAAGGTCGCCGATGTGATCGAGCGTCGCTTCGATGAATTCATCGCCGCCGAAGTCGCCGACACCGGCCGCCCGCTGGAGCAGGCGCGCGCGCTCGACGTGTATCGCGGCATCGCCAATCTGCGCACCTTCTCCGATCTGGGCAAGGTCGCCAACGGCGAGTATTTCGAGACCCGTCTGGCGAATGGCCAGGAGCTGATGAACTACACCGTGCGCAAGCCGCTCGGCGTGATCGCCAGCATCTGCCCATGGAACCTGCCCCTGCTGTCGATGACCTGGAAGGCCGGCCCGGCGCTGATCTGCGGCAACACCATGGTGGTCAAGCCCTCGGAAGAGACTCCGGCATCCGCCACGCTGCTGGCAGAGGCCTTTGAAGAGGCTGGCGTGCCACCGGGCGTGTTCAATCTGGTGCACGGCTTCGGCCCCGGCTCTGCCGGCGAGGCCATGACCAAGCACCCGGGCGTGGACGCGGTGACCTTCACCGGCGAGTCGCGCACCGGCGCGACCATCATGAAGGCGGTCGCCGATGGCGTGAAGGACATCTCCTTCGAGCTCGGCGGCAAGAACGGCGCGGTGGTGTTTGCCGATGCGGATTTCGACGCGGCGGTGGACGGCATCGTGCGCTCGAGCTTCACCAACTCCGGCCAGGTCTGCCTGTGCTCCGAGCGCGTGTTTGTCGAGCGTTCGATCTTCGATCAATTCGTGGCGGCACTCAAGGCCAAGACCGAGGCCCTGGTGATCGGCTGGCCCGATGACAAGGGTGTCTTCATGGGCTCGCTGATCTCGAATGAACACCGCGACAAGGTGCTCTCGTACTACCGGCTGGCAGTGGAAGAAGGCGCTACGGTCGTCACCGGCGGCGGCGTGCCGAAGTTCGGCGACGAGCGCGACAACGGTGCCTTCGTGCAGCCCACCATCTGGACCGGCCTGCCCGACACCGCACGCTGCATGACCGAAGAAGTCTTCGGCCCGGTTTGCCACATCAGCCCGTTCGATACCGAAGAAGAAGTCATCGCCCGCGTCAACGACACCCAGTACGGCTTGGCCGGCTGCGTGTGGACCACGAATCTGCAGCGCGCACACCGCGTCTCGCGCCAGTTCCACGCCGGCATCGTGTGGATCAACACCTGGTTCTCGCGCGATCTGCGCACACCGTTTGGCGGCTCCAAGCTCTCGGGCATTGGCCGCGAAGGCGGTCGCTACTCGCTGGATTTCTACTCGGAAACCACCAACATTTGCCTGGCACTGTCGTGATCGGGGAGCCTGCAGACATGCGCGAACTCATCACCTCCGCCAAGGGCCCGCAGCCGAAGTTTCTCTACACGCCCTGCGTGAAAAGCGGCGGCTTCGGAATCGTCTCCGGCATGGTCGCCCTCGACCCTGCCGCCGGTCGGCTGATCGACGGCGATGTGGCCGCGCAGACGCAGCGCATCTTCGACAACCTGTACCTCGCGCTGGCGGACTACGGCTTCACAATGCAGGAGCTCTGTCTGGCGCGCATCTACACCACCTGCATGGACCAATTCGCGAGCATCAATCGTGTGTGGGAACTGCAGTTTGCTGACGTCGCGCCGCCAGCGCGCACCTCGGTGGGCGTGAGCGCATTGCCGCTCGGCGCCCAAGTCGAAATCGAATTCATGTTTCACCGTATCTGATTCAAGAGGTTTGCTCATGGACCCCAAGCTCAAAGCCATCGCCGACAGACTCTGGCAAGCCGAACACGGCGGCCAGCCGATCGCACCCATCCGCGACGAACTCGCCGCCCTCGGTGGTGACGCACTCACCGCCGCGTATGCCGTGCAGCAGAACATCACCGAGCGCCGCCTGGCGCAAGGTCAACGTCTGGTGGGTCGCAAGATCGGCCTGACCTCGATCGCCGTGCAGAAGCAACTGGGCGTGGACTCGCCGGACTTCGGCGCACTGTTTGCCGAGATGGCCGTGGGCGATGGCGAAGAGATCGCCTGGAACCGCCTCATGCAGCCCAAGGCCGAAGCAGAAATCGCGCTCGTGCTGAGCAAGGATCTCTCGCACGAACGCCATACGGTGGCCGACATCATCGGCGCAACCGCCTATGCCGTGGCCTCCATCGAAGTGGTCGGCAGCCGCATCGCCAACTGGGACATTCGCCTGACCGACACGGTGGCCGACAACGCCTCGTCGTCGCTGTTCGTGCTGGGCACGCGCCCCGTCGCCCTCAGCAAGCTCGACCTCACCGGTTGCGGCATGCGCATGGATTGCCGCGGCGAGCCGGTCTCGGTCGGCGTGGGCGCCGCGTGTCTGGGCAACCCGCTCAACGCCGCCGTCTGGCTGGCCAACACCATGGTGCGCATGGGCACGCCCCTGCGTGCCGGTGATGTGCTGATGACCGGTGCGCTCGGCCCGATGGCCGTGGTCAAGCCCGGTGACGTGTACACCGCGCAGATCGAGGGGCTGGGTTCGGTCAGCGCCGTGTTCGGCAAGCCGCAGTAAGCCAGCCTGTGGCACGTCGCAAAGGATTTTTCATGAAACACATTGACTCCCCCCTCTCGGTGGCCTGCGTCTGCATCGGCACCGTTCGGACAACGCACAAGGAGGCCGCATGAGCCAGTCCAAAATCGCTCAGGTCGCACAGATCCTGGACAACGCGGCGCACACCGCACAGGAAGTGGACCAGTTCGCACCGGGCCACTTCACGCTGCCCGAGGCCTACGAGATTCAACGCGCCTCCATTGATCACCGCGTGCAGCGCGGCGAAAAAATGGTCGGCATCAAACTCGGTTTCACCAGCCGCGCCAAGATGATCCAGATGGGCGTGGACAGCCTCATCTGGGGTCTGCTGACCGACGGCATGCTGGAAGAAGAGGGCGCCGTGGTCGACCTCAAGCGCTACATCCACGCCCGCGTCGAGCCCGAGGTGTGCTTCGTCACGCGCAAGGCCATCGACGGCCCGCTCACCGCTCTCGAAGCCGTTGATTACCTCGAGGCAGTGGCTCCCGCGATGGAGCTCATCGACTCGCGTTACCGCAATTTCAAATTCACGCTCGAAGACGTGGTGGCCGACAACTGCTCCTCCGCCGGTCTGGTGGTGGGTGCGTGGTCGCGCAAGTTCGACGCGCTCGACAACGCCGGCGTGCGCATGCAGATCAACGGCCGCAACGTGCAGGTCGGCTCGACCGCCGCGATTCTCGGCCAGCCGCTGCGCTCCATCGTGCAGGCCTCGCGCCTGTTGCACGGCGCGGGCATGAGCCTGCCCGCAGGCTCGCTGATCATGGCCGGCGCGGCCACGGCGGCAGAAGCCCTGGCCCCCGGCATGACCGTGGAATGCCATATCGGCAGCGGCCGCTCGTCGCTGGGCAGCGTGATGTTCCACACCGGCGCTTGACGCCAGCAAAACAAGATCAGGAGACAAGCCGCATGTCTGAGAACACCACTACCAAGGCCACCGTCGTTTCGGGCAAGGCCACGCCGCGCGGAAAGTTTCCGCACATCAAGCGCGCCGGAGACTTTCTGTTTGTCTCCGGCACCAGCTCGCGCCGCAAGGACAACACCTTCGAAGGCGTGCAGGTCGACGCGATGGGCGTGACCAACCTCGACATCCGCGCACAGACCCGCGCCGTGATCGAGAACATCCGCGACATCCTGCGCGACGCCGGTGCCGATCTGAGCGATGTGGTGGAGACGGGCGTGTTCCTCGTGAACATGAACGACTTCGGTGGCTACAACGAGGTCTGGGCCGAGTTCTTCGACTACGACGGCCCGACGCGCACCACGGTCGCCGTGCACCAGTTGCCGCACCCGCACCTGCTCATCGAAATCAAAGCGGTCGCCTACAAGCCGCTGGCCAAGAACTGAACCGGAGACCCATCATGCTCAAGTACGGATACGCCCTCAATTTCCAGCGCTGGATCAAAGAGAACGAGCATCTGCTGAAGCCTCCCGTTGGCAACCAGCAGATCTGGAAGGATGGCAAGTTCATCGTCACCGTGGTCGGCGGCCCGAACGGTCGATCGGACTTTCACGATGACTCGTCGGAAGAGTTTTTCTACCAGTTCAAGGGCAGCGCGTTTCTGTTGATTCTGGACCGCGGCAAATTCGAACGCGTGGAGCTGCGCGAGGGCGACATCTTCTTGCTGCCTCCGAACGTATTGCACTCACCCCAACGCCCGGAAGTGGGCAGCCTGTGTCTGGTGATCGAGCATGCGCGCGAGCCCGGTGTACAGGACGCGTTCCAGTGGAATTGCGCCCATTGCGGCACGCTCATCAAGCGCCACGAAGTCACGCTGCAAAGCATCGTGGACGATCTGCCGCCGGTGTATGAACGCTTCTACGCCAGCACCGAAGCAGAGCGCACCTGCACGCAATGCGGCACCGTGCACCCCGGACGCGACTACAAGACATGGCACAAGCAGCTCGAAACGTCCACCGTTCTGGGTACGGCCGAAGGAGTCTCCGCATGATCGACATGCACTCGCATTTCTTCCCGCTGATCACCCAGCAGGAAGCCGCCGCCGTCGACGCCGAACTCGCACCCTGGATTGCGGTCGAGCCCGGTGCCAGCGAAGGCCAGATCATGGTCGGCGACAAGCCCTTTCGTCCCGTATACCAAGCCCTGTGGGACCCGGAATTTCGCCTGAAGGAAATGGACGAGCAGGGCATCAGCCTGCAAATCGTCTGCGCCACACCGGTGATGTTCGGCTACTCGTGGGAAGCCAGCAAGGCGGCCGACTGGTCGACGCGCATGAACGAAAAAGCGGTGGCGTTCTGCGCCTCGCATCCCACCCGTTTCAAGCCGCTCGCGCAGGTGCCGTTGCAAGACCTGAAGCTCGCCTGCGCCGAAGCGTCGCGCGCGATGAAGGCCGGCTGCGTGGGCGTGCAGATCGGCAATCACGTGGGCGACAAGGACATGGATCATCCCGATCTGGTCGACTTCCTGATCTATTGCGCCGAGAACAACATCCCGATCCTCGAGCATCCGTGGGACATGATGGGCGACAAGAATCGCATGAAGCAGTGGATGCTGCCGTGGCTCGTGACCATGGCCGCCGAGACCCAGCTCAGCATGATGTCGCTGATTCTGTCGGGTGCGCTGGAGCGCATTCCCGAGTCGCTCAAGATCTGCTTTGCGCACGGCGGCGGCAGCTTTGCCTACCTGCTCGGCCGCGCAGACAACGCATGGAAGCACCGCGACATCGTGCGCAAGGACTGCCCGCGTCCACCGTCGGAATACGCCCGCCGTTTCCACGTCGACTCTGCGGTGTTCGACCCCGGCGCGCTGCGCCTGCTCACCGACGTGATGGGCAGCGACAACATCATGCTCGGCTCCGACTACCCGTATCCCCTGGGCGAGCAACGCATCGGCTCGCTGGTCAAGGAAGTGCCGTTCTACACGGCACAGCAGCGCGAAGACATTCTTGAAAACAATGCGCGCAAATTCTTCGGTTTGAACTGACGAATCCAGGGCACGTAGGTGCCTTGCAGATTTCTTGGTCTCGGCTCTTGACGTGAGCCGGTCACCTCTCTCAACAGCGGACTGCCCGATGCGGCAGTGCCGCTGTTGTGCGTTGTGCGATCGCAATGATTGAACTTCATTTCTGTGGTTTTTGGTATACCGAAATAAAAGCACAATCGACGCTTTTGCGCACCTGTGCGTCGCGGCTCTGTATCTCCACGCAGCGGTGCACGAACGGCGGCACGAATCTTCACGCTGAAATCACGGCATGAAATACGGAAAAGTGCATGACGTATGCGCTATTTCTTGCATTTTCCGTTCTCGATGTCGCCGCTGAAAACCTGTCGCGTGCGCTCCACAAACGGCCTCTTTGGCGATCGTTTTTGTACTCGTTTTCACGTAGACGACAGATGAATTGTTATGTCATCTGTTGCACACAATATATTTTGTTGGTATACCTAACACTGTTGGTGTATTTCATTCGATCGGATGAACAAATTCACCACCTCCTGCAGCGGAGAGGAAGCCCTCTGCAGGACCGAGCGCAGCGCGAGCAATCGCCGCAAGCGTGAGGCCGGTGGAGATCAGTGAGAGACGCCAACGAGGGGCACACATAGAGGAATTGCGAGAAGCCCGAAGGACTTTGCAGCGGCGGTGGTGGCCAGCCGGCATGTGGAGTCTTCATGAGCCGCAGGGGAGTGCATCCCCTGCGTCATGCGAACAACGGACAAAGTTCAATCAACTGGAGACTTGAAGATGAAGATCAATAAATTGCTGGCAGCAGCGCTGATGATCGTGGGGGGCGCGGCAGCGGCGCAGACACAGGTGAAGCTTTCGGGCTTCGTCGACCTGAACCTGGAGTACCTGAAGAACTCGGGCTCGGACGGTTCGCTCAAGCGCGTCAGCAGCGGCGGCCTGAACAACTCGCGCTTCAACATCAGCGGCGTCGAAGACCTGGGCGGTGCCAACAAGGCCTACTTCACGATCGAGCCGATGTTCTCGGCCGACACCGGCGTGATGGCCTCGCAGTTCCGTCAGTCCTACGTCGGCATGCGCGGCGACTGGGGTGATGTGACGCTGGGTCGCCAGTTCACACCGTCGTACTGGGTCGCCGGCTACTCCGATCCCAATTGGGCATCCGCGTACAGCGTGGTCAACGCCATGCAATTCTTCTACGCCTCCTACCGCGTCGACAATGCGCTGCAGTACAAGACGCCCACCTTCGGTGGCCTGACCGGTCGCTTCATGTACGCGTTCGGCAAGGAAGACACGACCAAGGCCGGCCGTTTCATGAGCGCCGCGGTCGAGTACCGCAATGGTCCGTTGTTCGTGGGCTTTGCCAGCGAAAAGGCGTACCAGACCGACGTCTTCAACAAGGCGCAGATGCGCGACTCCCAGGACAACTACCTGTCCGCCGCCTACCGCATGGGCAGCTTCGAGCCCACCTTCATCTTCCACACCTATGACGGCTACTATGCGTACCCGCCGTATGTCGGTTTCACCTCCAAGGGCTGGGACGCGCAGCTCGGCGTGCGCTGGAACATCGTCGGCCGCACCCGCGCGCATGCCAGCTTCGTGCACCGCAAGGACGACAACAACGTCGACATCGGCACGGCCAACGGCCTGACGCTGGGCATCACGCATGGCCTGTCCGCACGCACCGACGTGTATGTGCTCGCTTCGCACGTGAAGAACAAGAAGAGCGTGAGCATTCCGTATCCCGTGTCCTGGTCCGCCAACCCGCAAGCGGGACAGAGCCCGACCGGCATCGCGTTCGGCATTCGCCACGCGTTCTGATGGCTGCCTGAACAGCAGCGATCACGCACGATTTTTTATTAGCTTTCAACGAGGTTCAAGAGCATGAGCTTTCACCAACCCCAAAAATTGGTCCGCACCCAGGCCGCCCTCGCGGCCATGGTGTTCGCGGCACTGAGCGCCAGCGCCTTTGCCCAGGCACCGGCCGCCCCCGCCGCCGCGGCCAAGCCGGTCGATCCGCAATTCGTGCCCGGCACACCGGACATCAAGGATCCGTGGCTGGCCAAATGGCTGAGCGCCACGCCCGATCGCACGCCCAAGGAACTCAAGCCCGGCGTCGACTACGGCATGAACCCGAAGACCGGCGAATTCGTCTGGCCCAAGGCCACACCCGAAGTGCACAAGGGACAGAAATTCCCCGGCATGCTGGATCACTGGGACAAGACCACGTTCTCGAAGAACGTGAACGTGCTGGCCTTCTACGAAGGCGTGGGCTCGCCGTTCCACGTGTGGAACAACATCATCGATTTCGACGGCAAGCGCTACCTGTACGTGCACGATCGCGACTACCTGCGCATCATGGACGTGACCGATCCGGCGAATGCCAAGGTCGTTTTCTCCAAGGGCGCAGTGTGGGGACCCAAGGGCCCGAACGAGCGCTGGAATGCCGCAACGGTCACCGACTATCTGGGCGGTGCCACCATGGCGTGGAGCAAGAAGCTCAACAAGCCGGTGATGGTCGCCTCGTACGAAATCGGCCGCTACGGTCTGCTCAACGAAAAGATGCAGGAGCCGGAAAAGGTCGCGGCGCAGCGCAACTACAGTTCGCTCAAGGGCTTCAAGGTCTACGAGATGAATGGCCCGCTGCCCAGCGACTGGAAGCTGATCGCCACCCGCACCACCGACTACCAGCACCCCGACGCACCGATCGGCCAGCAGCAGGGTTCGGGCTCGCTCGACGCGCCTGAATACTACGGCGGCAAGTACATGATCCTGGCGTCCGCGCCGAACGACAGCTACGCGCTCTCCGAGTACCCGAACTACCTGTACTCGCCTGGCTACCAGGTGTGGGACATGTCCGATCCGGCCGATCCGAAGTTCGTCTCGCAGATCACCGTGCCCGGCCAGGTGGTGGACGACAAGGAAAGCGTTTTCGCCTACCTGCAGAACCCACGCGCGGGCAACCGCACCTCGTGGATGGGCGCACGCATTCCACTGTTCCTGCCCAAGCCACTGGAAAACGGCGGCAAGATCGGCTTCGGCGCGATGGGCGGTCTGGGCCTCTGGTCGTTTGACCTGAGCGATCCGGCCAATCCGAAGATCCTGAGCAACGTGAACACGCCGCCATCGGCTGCAGGCACCGAATTCGACAACGCCGACGTGAGCCAGTACGAGCGCACCGGTTTCGTGTTCACCAGCGGCTACCCGATGAACCGCGACTGCTACGAGCCCTACAAGGACATCTTCGTGGTGAACGCCAAGGACCCGGCCAAGATGAAGGTCACCACCACGTTGCCCCGTCCGAAGCCACCGGAAGGCGCTCCGTACACCGACTTCTGCCAACGCGGCGGCAACTTCGGCCCCAAGCGCTCGAACGCCATCGGACAGCCCGGCGGCTGGCGTCAGAACATCATCCCGTACTCCTTCTACAACGCAGGCGTACAGATGTTCGACGTGAGCAACCCAGCCGATCCAAAGATCGCGGGCTACTTCGTTCCGCCACTGGCCGACACGACCCAACTGCCAGGCTACACGCTGGGCAAGGGCGTGCTGGCGATGTACACGGAATATGACCGCAACATCATGTGGGCGTTCACGGAAAACGGCGTTTACGCGCTGTCGTCAACGCTGCTGGGTGCACCAGTGACAGGCATGGCGAAGCAGCCATGGCCAGCACGCTGAGCCTGATGTGAGATCGCCGGAGTCACCACCGGCGATGCACTGAAGGATCGATCGATTCGGTAGAGCAGGAAAGCCGTGCGGATGTTTCATCCGCACGGCTTTTTTGATGGCGCTGCGTCAACGCTGACGTGCACGCGACAACGACGCTTGAATGGCCGACGGTGAGCGTCTCGAACTGACAGAAATCTGGGTCTTGTTTGCAAAAAAT
>CALMCS010001011.1 GCA_937862875.1 uncultured Comamonadaceae bacterium | reverse complement strand
CGGATGTAGGAAATCATCACCAGCCCGTTGAGCACCGCCACGCCTGAAAGCGCGATGAACCCAACGGCGGCTGAGATGGACATCGGAATGTCGCGAAGCCAAAGTGCCAGAATGCCCCCCGTCAAAGCGAATGGGATGCCGGTGAAAACCAGCAGGCCATCCTTGGCGTTTCCGAACATCGCGAACAGCAACACGAAGACCAGCAGCAGGGACACGGGCACAACGATCTGCAGTCGCTTCGTGGCCGATTGCAGGTTCTCGAAGGTTCCGCCCCAGCTTGTCCAGTAGCCCGTAGGGATCTTGATCTGAGCCAAGCCTTGCTCGGCCTCCGCTACGAAGGAACCCACATCGCGTCCCCGCACGTTGGTGCTCACCACGATACGTCGCTTGCCGTTCTCGCGGCTGACCTGGTTAGGGCCGGGCGCAAGTTCGAATGTGGCGACTTCACCCAGCGGAATGAAATTTATCCTGGCTTCTGCAGAACGTGGCAGCGGTATGGGCAGCCGTTTCATACCTTCCAGGTCGTTGCGCAGGGCCTCAGGGAGGCGAACAAGAATATCGAATCGACGGTCTCCCTCGAACATGGTGCCGGCCTCACGCCCGCCGATGGCCGTGGCCACTGTGTCCTGGATGTCAGCAACGTTCAGTCCATAGCGCGCGGCCTTCTGGCGGTCGATGTTCACAGTGAGCATCGGAAGCCCCGTCGTCTGCTCTACCTTGACCTCGGATGAGCCCTGGATTTTCTGCAGCATTGCGGAAACTTCTTCAGCGGACTTGTTCAGCACTTCCATGTCGTCGCCGAAGATTTTTACTGCCACGTCACTTCGCACACCCGAGATCAGTTCGTTGAAGCGCAGCTGAATGGGTTGAGAGAATTCATAGTTGTTTCCAGGAATTTTCCCAAGGACCTCCTGAATCGCGACAAGCAGTTCGTCCCGGGTCTTGCGAGGCTCGGGCCATTCGTCCATCGGCTTGAGCATGATGTACCCGTCCGAGATGTTCGGTGGCATAGGGTCCGAGGCGATCTCTGCGGTACCGGTTCTGGCGAAGATGCGTTCGATCTCGGGAAACTTCGCTTTCAAGGTGCTTTCGATCTGCTGCTGCATCGCAACCGACTGGGATAGGCTCGTGCCCGGAATGCGCAGCGCCTGAATTGCAAAGTCTCCTTCATTGAGATTGGGAACAAACTCGCTGCCCATGCGGGTCGCGATCACTCCACATAAGATCACCGCGACGGCTGCAATGGTGAGAACGAGCGCTTTGGCAGACATTACGCGATCGAGCATGGGCGCATAAAGGCGCTTGGCATGGCCCAGGAGAAAATTCTCCTTTTCGCTAACCCGATTGCCGATGAAGAGCGCTACGGCTGCAGGGATGAACGTCACGGACAAAATCATCGCGCCCACCAGTGCGGCGACAACGGTGAATGCCATGGGGTGGAACATCTTTCCTTCCACGCCTGTCAGCGCGAAGATGGGAAGGTACACAACCATGATGATCAGTTGTCCGTACAGCAAGGGGCGACGCGACTCCTGGGATGCCAGAAACACTTCATGGAAGCGCTCTGCCCGCGTCAGCGGTCGGCCGTGGTGTGCCTGCGCATGGGCAAGGCGCCGCACGCAGTTCTCGACGATCACGACAGCTCCGTCAATGATGATGCCAAAGTCCAGGGCCCCGAGGCTCATCAGGTTGGCGCTCACCTTGTACTGGACCATGCCCGTGAACGTAAAGAGCATCGACAAGGGGATGACCATTGCAGTGATGATTGCCGCTCGGATGTTCCCAAGAAAAAGGAACAGGATCACGATCACGAGGACGGCACCTTCCAGCAGGTTCTTCTTCACCGTACTGATGGCCTTGTCAACGAGCACCGTACGGTCATAGACCGTCACCGCGTGGACTCCTTCGGGAAGGCTCTTGTTGACCTCCACCATCTTCTCGCTCACGGCCTGCGAGACGGTTCGGCTGTTTTCGCCGATCAGCATGAACAC
>CALMCS010001010.1 GCA_937862875.1 uncultured Comamonadaceae bacterium | reverse complement strand
GTGCACTCAAGGACGGCAGGCTCAATGCCTACTGGGTAATGGTCAACAACAACATCCAGGCTGGTGCCAACCTGGCGCAGGAAGGCTATCCGGGCTACCGCAATCCCGATAATTTCGTGGTGGTCTCAGATGTTTATCCTACAGTCACAGCGGTGGCCGCTGATCTGATCTTGCCATCGGCCATGTGGGTCGAGAAGGAAGGCGCCTATGGCAATGCAGAGCGTCGCACTCACTTTTGGCACCAACTGGTCGAAGCTCCAGGTGAGGCACGCTCTGACCTGTGGCAGTTGATGGAGTTTTCCAAGCGCTTCAAAGTTGAGGAAGTCTGGCCCGAGGAGCTACTGGCCAAGAAGCCGCAATTGCGCGGAAAGACCTTGTTCGAGGTGCTGTACCGCAACGGCAACGTGGACAAATTTCCATTGGCTGAGATGGATCCTGCTTATGAAAATGATGAGGCCAAGGCCTTTGGCTTTTATCCGCAAAAAGGCCTGTTCGAAGAGTACGCCTCGTTCGGTCGTGGCCATGGTCATGATTTGGCACCCTTCGACCAATATCACAAGGTGCGGGGCATGCGCTGGCCCGTGGTCAACGGCAAGGAAACCCTCTGGCGTTACCGGGAAGGCTCTGACCCCTATGTGAAGGCCGGTACGGGCTACCAGTTCTACGGCAATACCGACGGCAAGGCCAACATTTTTGCATTGCCGTATGAGCCACCGGCAGAGGCTCCGGACAAGGATTACCCATTCTGGCTATCTACGGGCCGAGTGCTTGAGCACTGGCACTCGGGCTCCATGACCCGGCGCGTACCTGAACTGCATCGTGCCGTGCCTAACGCACTGTGTTACATGCATCCCGACGATGCCAAGGCGCTGGGCGTGCGCCGTGGTAGCGAAGTGGAAGTGTCCTCGCGGCGTGGAGCCATGCGCACGCGCGTCGAGACTCGCGGTCGCAATAAGCCACCACGCGGATTGGTCTATGTACCCTGGTTTGACGCCAGTCAGCTGATCAACAAGGTGACGCTGGATGCAACCGACCCGATTTCGTTGCAGACGGACTTCAAGAAGTGCGCTGTGAAGGTCACGAAGGTTTGACTAAAGGGAGTTTGGCCATGAACTTCTTCCGCAATTTCACCCGTATTGTGGGCATGTTGCTCATGCTCAATATAGGTATGGGATGGGCGCCATCTGCTGTCGCTGAGACCTTTTATGACGCGGCGCGAGGCCCTACGCCCATCATGCAGGCAACCAAACCGCCCGTGCTGGGGAATGCGATCAACGACGACGTGCGCCGCACGCGCAACTACACCTGGCAACCTCCCACGATTCCTCATCGCGTTGACGGCTATCAGGTAGACAAGAACTTCAACAAATGCATGGACTGCCACTCGCGAACCAAGGCCGAGGTCTCGCAGGCCATCCCGGTATCGGTAACGCACTATATGGATCGTAACGGGCGCATGTTGGGGCAGGTATCCACGCGACGCTACTTCTGCCAACAATGCCATGTAGCCCAAGACGCCGTCCGCCCCATAGTCAGCAACACCTTCGAAGACGTGGACACCGTGATTCTGAAGGCCCTGCAGTCCCAGTCGGGCAAGGCATCCAAGAAAAACTGACGCTGCGGCGTACGAGGTTCATCTATGTTGACACTTCTCAAGCGCTACTGGGCAGTGATCCGGCGCCCCAGCGTTCATTTCAGTCTGGGCTTTCTGACTATCGGCGGTTTCATTGGCGGTATTCTCTTCTGGGGCGCGTTCAATACCGCCATGGAGTTGACGAATACGGAGAAATTCTGCACGGGTTGCCATGAGATGCGGGACAACGTGTTTGCCGAGCTCAAGAGCACAATCCACTACACCAACCGTTCGGGCGTACGCGCCGTTTGCTCAAACTGTCATGTGCCGCACGACTGGACCGACAAGATCGCTCGCAAGATGCAGGCTTCAAAGGAGGTGTGGGGAAAGATCTTCGGAACAATCGATACGCCTGAAAAGTTCGAGGCCAAGCGGCTGGAGTTGG
>CALMCS010001009.1 GCA_937862875.1 uncultured Comamonadaceae bacterium | reverse complement strand
GTGATTCACGACAAGGAAACGGGCGAGACCAAGGAAACCCGCGTCGAGGTGAACCACCCCGCGAGCTACAAGGGCGTGGAAATTTACCAGTCGAGCTTTGACGACGGTGGCTCCAAGGTGCAGCTGCAGGCGCGCTCGTTCCAGCCGGGCATCAAGCCCTTCGTGGTCGAAGGCGAAATTGGCGGCTCGTTGAAGCTGCCCGCCAATGAAATCGGCGGCCAACCGGCGACGCTGGAATTCACCGCATTGCGCGTGCTGAACGTCGAGAACCTGAGCGGCGGCGATCGCTCCGAGGTGGACGTACGCAAGGTGGACTTGAAGCATTCCATCGAATCGCGCCTGGGCGCAGGCAACAAGAGCGCGACCAAGCGCGATCTGCGCAACGTGGGCCCGAGCATCACCTACAAATTGCGTGATGCCTCGGGACAGGCTCGGGAGTTCGTGAATTACATGCTGCCAGTGGACACGGGCGACGGTCAGCCGGTGTATTTGCTGGGCGTGCGTGAAACGCCTTCCGATCCGTTCCGTTACCTGCGCGTTCCGGTGGATACCGAAGGCTCAATCGACGGATTCTTACATCTGCGCGAGGCCCTGGCCGACCCGGCCCTGCGCGAGGCTGCGGTCAAGCGCTATACCATGCAGGCGTTGGATGACAAACGGCCCGAGTTGGCTGAGCAACTTTCACAATCATCGCTGCGTGCTCTGACGCTGTTCGCCGAGGGCGAGGAGCTGAATGGCCAGAAGCAGGTGGGCTTGCAGGCCATTTCGAACTTCATCGAAGCCAACGTGCCGGAAGCCGAGCGCAGCCGTGCGGGCGAGGTGTTGGTGCGGATTCTGAATGGCGTGCTGTACGAATTGGCGCAGATCTCGCGGGAAAAAGCGGGGCTGGCAGCGATGCAGCCGGACGAAAAGACGCAGGCCTTCATGACGCAGGCCGTGTTGTCATTGAGTGATGTTCAACTCTATCCCGCACCCGTGTTTTTTGAGTTGAAGAATTTCAATCAGGTGCAGGCGAGCGTGTTCCAGGTGGCGCGTGCGCCGGGCAAGAACATTGTGTATCTGGGATGCTTGTTTTTGATTCTGGGCGTGTTTGCGATGCTCTATGTGCGCGAACGCCGGATCTGGATCTGGTTCACTCCTTCGAAACCCACCGAAGGAATGGGCGCAGCAGCAGGCTCGAAGGCCATCATGGCCTTGTCCACGAACCGCCAGACGCTGGACGGAGACAAAGAGTTTGATGATTTGAGCGGAAAATTATTGGGGACGAATCGCCGCCCCGGAGGCAATGCAACATGAACACCGCCACGACGACCACGACCACGACTACCACCACCATGACCCTGAATGAAGGGTTCTTCTCGCGCCGCAACTGGTTTGACTGGTTGTTCGCACTGCTGGTCGCTGCGGGGGGCATCTTTGCCCTGCAGCGCTACGGTCACGCGATGGATGGCTACGAAAAAGGCATTCTCCTCGGAGCCATTCCCTGCACGATCTGGCTCGGCTGGTTCTGGCGTCCGCTGGCGGTCTTGATGGTGGTGGTGGCCGCCGTTGCGCTGGGCGCGATCGGGCTGTATCAGAACAGCAATGGTGAGGGTGATCTGACCCGCGCCGACAACGTGTTTCTGCTCAAGTATTTCATCTCGAGCCAGTCCGCCATCCTCTGGATGAGCATGCTGTTCTTCATCAGCACGGTGTTTTATTGGGTCGGAATGTTCATCAAGGGCGAGGGCGACACGCTGATGACGCTCGGCTCGCGCATCGCGTGGGCGGCGGTCGGCATGGCGCTGATCGGCACCATGGTGCGCTGGTATGAGAGCTACCAGATCGGCCCCGACATCGGCCACATCCCGGTCAGCAACCTCTACGAAGTGTTCGTGATGTTCTGCTGG
>CALMCS010001008.1 GCA_937862875.1 uncultured Comamonadaceae bacterium | reverse complement strand
TGGATGTGCTCGAGTTGGGCAATCTCGACGCCAAGCGTGATTGGGGTTTTGCCAAGGAGTACGTCGAAGGCATGTGGCGCATCCTGCAGGCGGATGTGCCTGACACCTATGTGCTCGCCACCAACCGTACCGAGACGGTCCGCGATTTCGTGTCCATGGCTGCCAAGGCTGCCGGCTTCGATCTGAAGTGGGAAGGTTCGGCGGAGGCTGAGGTGGGGATCGACAAGGCTTCGGGCAAGACGCTGGTTCGCGTGAATCCCAAGTTCTATCGTCCGGCCGAAGTGGAGTTGCTGATTGGCAACCCTGAGAAGGCGTTCCGCGAGTTGGGCTGGAAGCCCGAGACATCGCTGGAGCAGCTTTGCCAGATGATGGTCGAGGCCGATATTCGCCGTAATGAAGCGGGCTTTTCGTTTTAACGGCAAGGGTGCAATGTGCATCAACGACGAGTACTGATCACGGGCATCAACGGGTTCACGGGTCACTATGTGACGCGTGAGCTGGAGCAGCACGGTTGGGAGGTCTGGGGGCTCGGCTCTCAGGCTGAACCTGGCCGTGAGCGTTATCGCGATGTGGATTTGCTGGATGCCGCAGCGTTGGCCGAATGGGTGGGTGAGGTTCAACCTCACGCCGTGGTTCATTTGGCTGCCATCGCGTTTGTTGCACACAGTGATGCGAAGGCTTTCTACGATGTCAACGTCGTGGGAACTCGCAATTTGCTGGCGGCATTGGCTTCACTTTCCACACGGCCTGAGCGTGTGTTGTTGGCGAGCAGTGCGAATATTTACGGCAACACGACGGGCGGTGCGTTGGCCGAAAGCACGCCCGCCAACCCTGCCAACGATTACGCCGTGAGCAAGCTGGCCATGGAGTACATGGCACGTTTGTGGGCGGACAAGTTGCCGATCACCATTTCTCGGCCATTCAATTACACGGGCGTGGGGCAATCCGACAGTTTCTTGCTGCCCAAGATCGTCAGTCATTTCAAGCGCAAAGCGGATGTGATTGAGTTGGGCAATATGGAAGTCTGGCGCGATTTTTCGGATGTTCGCGACGTTGCTGTGGCCTATCGCCGATTGCTGGATTCCGATTCGGCGATGGGCGAAGTGGTCAACGTGTGTTCAGGGCGTTTGGTGTCCTTGCGCGAAGTGCTGGCGATGGCGGAGGCGATCTCTGGCCATGCGATCAAGGCGGTGACCAATCCGGCTTTCGTGCGTGCGAACGAAGTCAAAACGCTCTGTGGCGATGCAGCACATCTGTCCCAGTTGGTGGGCGATTGGGAACCCAGACCATTGGAAGAAACGCTGCGCTGGATGTTGTTGAATGGCGAAAGCCAAGCGGTAAGCTGACATGGCGCATGTGATTTTGGGTGCGGATGCGATTCATGCGCCACTGACCGGTATTGGCCGCTATGCGTACGAGTTGGCGACCCTGCTGCCGCAATGCGATGGCGTGGAGTCGCTGCGCTTTTACTCACTGGGTCAATGGATTGGCGCTGAGGCGGTGCGGCAGCGCGCCCAAACCGTATCGCATCAAGAGCTCAACAAGCCCACGTTGCGTCGTACCCTGGCGGCGAATAAGTTGGCTGTGCGTGCCTACTCGGTGCTGATGCCCATCTGGTCCAGATGGCGCATGCAGCAGGAGAAGGCGGCGTTGTTTCATTCGCCCAATTATTTTTTGCCGCCGTTTCCGGGTGCATCGGTGGCCACGATTCACGATCTCTCGCATATCGTGTGTCCGCAGTTTCATCCGGCAGCGAGAGTGGAGTTGCTCCATCGCGATCTGCCCAAGTCCATTGCCCGCGCGGATTTTTTGATCACCGATGCGGAATCGGTTCGGCGCGAAGTGATTGAGCAGTTCCACTGGCCCGAGGACCGCATTCGTGCGGTGCCTTTGGGGGTGGATGGTTCGTTCCATCCGAGAACGGCGGTGGAGACGGCTTCCGTTTTGCACAAGCATGGACTGACCCATGGCGGATATTCGCTGTATGTGGGCACGATCGAGCCACGCAAGAATCTCGCCCGTCTGATTACAGCCTACGGGCAGCTTCCCAATGCACTTCGGATGCGCGTCCCGTTGGTGATCGCAGGATCGCGTGGTTGGCAAGCAGACGAGATTCACGAGTTGATGAAATCCGCCGCCGATGCGGGTTGGCTCAAGTATCTGGATTTTGTGGCGCAGGAAGAGCTTCCGTTGCTTTATGCCGGTGCGCGCCTCTTCTGCTTTCCGTCGCTGTACGAGGGCTTCGGGCTGCCACCGTTGGAGGCCATGGCATCGGGTGTGCCAGTGCTCACGTCAGCCACGTCTTCGTTGCCAGAAGTGGTGGGCGATGTGGGAATGAAGGTGCAGCCTGAGGACACGGCCGAAATCGCCGAATGCCTGCAACGTGGACTGGAAGACGAGGCGTGGATCGAGCAAGCGAAGTTTCGTGGCGTGCAACGTGCTGCGGACTTCACCTGGCAGCGCTGTGCCGATCAGACCAGTGAGATCTACCGACAGGTTCAAGCATTGCGCTGAGCGCTCTTTGGGCGCTTGCTGCAACCTTTGAACCCAGGTCTTCAGACTGGATGAACTGGCGCAACCGGCACTGTGTTTTTGCGGCCATGTGCCAGGCAAAGCAGTGTCGATACGACGAAATACCGCGAAGCTTTGGCCCATGACCGGAAGATTCCTGAGCTGTCGACCTTTACCGTGTGCATCTGCAATTCCACTTCCTTGACCTGCAAGCCGTTGCGGCGCATGAGAAGAAAGGTGCCGACGTCCTGATAGTCCAGCAATGTGGCCTCGGACGCGACGGCGACGCTGATGGCGGGGCGGCGGTACACGCGGAAGCCCGAGACGAAATCGTGAAACGTGAAGCCCGTCAACAGGCGATACCACTGCCATGTCAACCGGCGAATGAGGCTGAGACGGGATGGAAAATAGGCAACCGTCAGATCCGCATTTCTATCGTGTTTTGCGGCGCTTAACAGGGTCGGTAATTCTTCGACTTCGTAGTAGCTGTCTGCATCGATGGTTACTGCAGTCTCATAACCATGTGCCTTGGCGTATCGCAGGCCTGTTTGCAGTGCACCCCAGGTCGTCATCGCGAGTAGCGGACGCAGTACGCGC
>CALMCS010001007.1 GCA_937862875.1 uncultured Comamonadaceae bacterium | reverse complement strand
ACAACATCCGCGACTGCGCGCTTGTCCTGCGCATCTTCGACAAATTGGAGCTGCTGCCGTTCGTGCTGGAGCGAGCGCAGACGACGGGTTTGCAGATAGATCATTTTGGCGAGTCCATCGCTGCGTTCAGCCACCACTACCTGCCGCGCATGCACCGCCTGGGCTACGTGGCACCGAACGTGGGTGACGTCGCGGCCAAGGCCTTTCCTGGCGGCTATGTGATGGACTCCACGCCGGGTTTTTACGACTCCGTCGTGGTGCTGGACTACAAAAGCCTGTACCCCTCCATCATCCGAACCTTCCTGGTAGACCCGGTGGGCCTGGCCGAGGGAGCGAACGCCGACGCCCAGAGTAGGCCCATACCGGGGCCGCAAGGCACGCTGTTCTCCCGTGACAAGCACTGCCTTCCAGACATCGTGACCACGCTCTCGAGCGCCCGGGACGAGGCCAAGCGACTGCGGAACCAGCCTCTCTCGCAGGCCCTGAAGCTGCTCATGAACTCCTTTGCTGGCGTGCTGGGCGCGTCCGAGTGCCGCTTCTTCAATCCGAAGCTGGTGTCCGCCGTGACCCTGCGCGGCCACGAGGTGATGAAGCTCACCCGGGTGTTCGTGGAGCAGCGCGGATACCAAGTCATCTATGGAGACACCGATTCCATCTTCATCTGGCTTAAACGCACCTATGCCAACTCGGAGGCACACGCCATTGCGGCCGGCCTGGTGCAGGAGATCAATGCCTGGTGGACCCGCAAACTGCGCGAGGAGCAGCAGTTGGAGAACTTCCTCGAAATCGAGTTTGACACTCACTACGCCAAATTCTTCATGCCCACCATCCGGGGTTCGGAGGTCGGAAGCAAGAAGCGCTACGCAGGCCTGAGCGTCGATGAAGAGGGTCGGGAGGAGATGGTCTATCGCGGACTGGAGATGGCCCGCAGCGACTGGACCCTGTTGGCACGCCAATTTCAGGAGGGCTTGCTGTCACGCATCTTCCACGGTGAGCCCTACCGGGTGTTCGTCGCCGACTACGCGCGATCGATGCTGGATGGCCAGATGGATGCGCTGCTCGTCTACCGCAAGCGTCTGCGTCACCGGCTCGATGCCTATGAGGTCAACGTGCCGCCCCAGGTGCGCGCTGCGCGCATCGCTGATGCGCACAACGCGAAGTTGAACCGTCCCCAGCAGTACCAGCGTGGTGGCTGGATCCAGTACGTGATGACGCAAAGCGGTCCTGAGCCTCTGGAAGCACGGCATTCCCGCATTGACTATGAGCACTACCTCGTCAAGCAACTCCAGCCGATCGCCGACGCG
>CALMCS010001006.1 GCA_937862875.1 uncultured Comamonadaceae bacterium | reverse complement strand
CGGTGTCCAACGATCTCAAATGTTACATAGTTTGCATACCGGGAATGCCCGGATGATCGGGGAATTTGCAGGATTTATGCGTTTTTTTCTGCTCAGCGGAATTGTCATCAATCCGTCACCTTGCTGCCAAGTTGAGGGGGCAGAAGGCGATGTACTCCAGGAGTGGAGGCCGTTTCAACCGCTCGTAGCCTCAAGAAAAAAACGGGGGACGCGCGCACGCATCCCCCAAAGGGCTCTTCGGCCTTGGAATCACAACCTGAAAATCAAATCAGAACGAGTGGCGCATCCCCACCGCGAATCCGGTCGAGTTGCCGCCCGCGGTTGGCGCTACGACGCCGCCGATGGAGCCGCCATAGCCACCTACCTGGAACGTGCCGGCGTTGCGGTTGTTGACGCGCGCCACGTCGCCGTACAGCGCGGTCCGCTTGGAGAGGCTGTAGACATAGCCCACGCCGAATTTGGTGGCGCCGGCGTTCTGTGCCACCGCCGTTTTGTTGTCGTACTTCGACAGTGACGCGCGCAGCACACCTGCGCCGATCGGGGCCGAGACGCCGAGTGCATAGGTATTGAACCGGAAGGCCGGAAGAGCGCCGTGGCCATCCATTCGTTCCTGTTGGGCCAGCGCGCTCGCCTTCAGCACACCAAAGTTCCAGGACAGCGCGGCGTTGGCGACCGTGTAGTCGTCCACATAGGTGGCGGCGCGCGATACATCGGCGAAGCGGGTGTAGGCCGCGGACACATCCAGGGGGCCCGAGGCATAACCAATCCGTGCACCGAAAGAGTTGCCTTGCTTGCTGCTGTTGGTGGCCGAGGTGGGCGTGCCGGAGTCGCGCTCGCCAAAGGCGTACTGCACGGTTCCGTACACACCGCCGAGGTCGCTGGGCAGGAAGTAGCCGATGCTGTTGCTGGCCCGCAGATAGTTGAAACCCGCGCCGCCCGAGGTGAAGCCGCCGCCCTGCGCGGCGGACGTGCCGTAGCCGTAATACTCGACGAGTCCCATGCCGCGCTGGCTGTAGACATCGAACGCAATCATGTTCAGGTAGCTGGGTGCGAAGTCGCGGCCCAAGCGCAGCTCGCCGAAGTGCCCCGACAGGCTCAAGGTGGAGCGGCGCTGAAACGTCAGCCCGTTCGGGGTGCCCGTGTCCGTCTGCAATTCGCCTTCGAGCCAGAAGCTGGCTTTGAGGCCCGCGCCCAGATCTTCGGTTCCGCGAAAGCCCAACCGACTGGTGGAGTTGCCGCCGGTGATCACGCCGGTCGCTCCCTTGGAGCCGGTGGACGAGACGTGACCGATGCCCGCGTCCACCACACCGAACAGCGTGACCGACGACTGCGCTGAGGCCGCCGTGCACAGCACCGAAGCGCCCAACGCGATGAGTTGTCTTTTCGTGGTTTTTCTATTCATGGCTTTTCTTCCTACTTTCCTTTGAGAGTCACGTTCGCCTGAGTGCCGTTTTGAACGGCTTGTGCAGGCTGTTGAAAAATGGCGCAAAGGCCCCTCGCCCCGGATCAAGCCGAGTCGTTTTTTGCGCATGAAACGCGTGTTGAAACGCGTGCTTTGGAGACGGCAATAACTGCCGCCCAATCGCTCAGCCCGTAGTCGCGTACTCGAGCGTCTTGGGCGTGTGCGTCAACACGCGCGGCTCTTGTCCCACCACGACGGTGTCGTCGAGGCGGAAGCCGCCGATGCCGTAGACATACAGCCCCGGTTCGGCGGAATAGACCTCGTTGTCGAGCAGCGGCCTGAACGAGAACGCCATGTCTTCGGGATACTCGTGGTGCATCACGCCGATGGCGTGGCCCGTGCGGTGCTTGATGTATTGCGCAAAGCCCGCCTTCTCGATCACCTGCTGCGCGGCCGCGTCGATCGCGCTCACGGGGTTCCCTGTGCGTGCCGCATTCACGGCGGCGACGTTCGCGTCTTTGGCGGCGGTCCACAGCGCGACCTGTTCGCTGGAGGGGGTGCCGCAGAACCAGGTGCGCTCGTTCTCGATCGCCAGGCCATTGAGGCGCGGGATCAGGATGTTGACCAGCACATCGCCCTCGCGGATGACCTGCCCGCACGATGCGCCATCGCCATGCGGAGAGGCCGACGCCGGGCCGCTCAAGGTCCATGCGCGGATGACTTCGAAGTGCTCGCCCGGAACGCGCCTGGCGGCCTCCTGCACCCATAGACTGGCCATCGCACAATCGAGCTCCTGAACCAGTCGACCCGGGCGAATGTTCTCGCGATAACGCTCCTGCAACCAGTCGGCCAACGAGGCCGCTGCCTCCATCACCGCCAGCTCTTCGGCGTGCTTTTGCCAGCGCATCGAGCGCAGCTCGGCAAGGCATGGGCGCAGTTGCAGACCGGGCAAGATTTTCTGCGCCGCGCTCAACGCGCCAGTCAAGGATTCGACACCGATGCGTGCGCGCTGCAGTCCGGACTTCACCAGGCATGCGGCCAGCAATTCGTGCACCTGGGTGATCAACGGAAGTCGATCCACCACCTTGGGATGCTCGGCATAGAAGACGATGTCCTGCACCCACAGTTTGCCCTGCTCGATCGAGAAGCGCACGTGGT
>CALMCS010001005.1 GCA_937862875.1 uncultured Comamonadaceae bacterium | reverse complement strand
CCGTAGTAAATGCATAGTGGTTGTCAGCCACTGTCGGCAGCAAGCATCCTTTGGATCGCTGATTTCCGAAGGAGACCACCCCAATGGCTGACACGAATCATCCTATCGCCGCACTGCACTGGATTGCAATAGACGTAGCCCGCTACTGGAATGCTGTCCTTGTCGAGACGGCATCTGGTCAACGACATCGCTTTCGCATGACCAACAGCGCTGCAGACATGCAGCGACTGAGCGACTTCTTGCTCGGCCTTGGCGGTCGCTGTCGGGTGGCCCTGGAGCCCACTGGGGACTACCACCGTCCGATTGCCTATCGGCTGCTGCGCGCCGGTTTCGAGGTTGTCTCGATCTCATCGGTGGCTCAGTCACGGTTCCGCGAAGTGATGTTCAACTCATGGGACAAGAACGATCCCAAGGATGCCGCTGTCATCCTGGAGATGCTCAAGCAAGGGCGCACGCAACAGTACGTCGACCCCATGGTGGCCGGCCACCATGACATCCAGGAACTGTCCAAGACCTACTACCAGATCAGCCGTGCCAGAACCAAGGTCCAGCACGCCATCATCAACCACCACGTACCTCTGTACTTCCCCGAGATGCACAAGTACTGGAGCAGCACGCGCAACGAATGGTGGGTGAAGTTCATGATCGAGTTCCCCACTCCGGTCCATGTGCGACGGCACACCTGCCAGGAGTTCATCGAATTGGCCTCCCCGGTGGTTGGACGTCGTGTTCATCGCGTGAACAAGCTCACCGAGATCTGGGAGAGCTGCGCAGATTCGGGAGCGTTGCCGCACGATCCGCAATGCATTGCGGTGCAGACCTTCCTGTTCACACTGCGCCACTATCAGTACCTCAATGACATGCGACGCCAGCTCGAAGAACAGGTGCAGAGCCTGCTGGCCAGCGATGCGGACTACATCACCCTGATGTCCTTGCCGGGAGTTGGACCCATCAACGCGCTGACCATCCTTGCGGAGGCTGGCAATCTACGCCGATTTGGGCATCATCGCCAGTTCCTGAAGTACTGCGGTTTCGACCTGGCCAAGAGCCAGTCAGGTGTCCATCGCGGTCGAGAACAACTGTCCAAGCGAGGCAATGCCCGCTTGGGCGTTCTGGCTGGCCGCCGTCGTCGCGATTCGAGCTCGCGAGAACTCCTTTCGGGTGAAGTACGACCGATACGTCAGCAGCAACCCCAAGGACCCCGACCTCAAGCGCAAGGCGCTCACGGCCGTGGCAGCCAAGATGGCACGTGTGGCGTATGGAATGATCAAGAAGAACCAGCCCTACCGGCGGTTCTTCGAGCAGAGTTTGCCCAGCGGATCGATCCCTCTCAACAGGGCCGTCGGGGCGCCAACCTGAGGTTGGGGACCCCCTAGATAATGCTTGGACCTTCCGCTGGGCTGCCTATGCTGTTTTAGGTACGGTGAAGATCACGACGGTAGCGTCGCGAATCTTGTTTCCACTATGGTTAACCGAGGCATCCTTGTGCGGCGGAACCGCGTCGCTGACTCTGCTCGTTGCTCTTTGCGATCCACCGATCTGAACTCTCAGACCGGTGTGCGATGCTGTTGCCGATTGGCGGAATATCTCTTGCATTTAGTACGTTGTCGCAACGAATTACTTCAGGTTTGCCACGCCAGGCCATGATCTGCGTCAGCACTCGGATCACACGAT
>CALMCS010001004.1 GCA_937862875.1 uncultured Comamonadaceae bacterium | reverse complement strand
GACACCGCCAACGCGACGCCCAGGCTCACCAGAATCGCCCCGAACACCCGGTCAATCCAATGCCGTATGGCGAGCAGCTTGAGGCGTACCGGTGGGGCTGAAAAGCAGCAGGCCACGAGTGCGAACCACACGAAGTGCGCCAACGAGATGAACAGCCCGTAAGCCAGTTGCGTGGCGAGGTGGGTTGTAGGCTGCACGACCTGCATGAACAGGCTCACCACAAAGATCGTGGTCTTGGGGTTCAGCGCGTTGGTGAGGAATCCCATGCGCACGGCGCCCCAGTCCGAGAGTGGCTGGATTGGCTTTTCCTTGAGTTGTGCGTCGGGTCGGCTGCGCAGCATTTGAATGCCGACGTACATCAGGTACAGCGCGCCCAGCAGCTTGACGATGCCGAACAGGACCAGCGACTGGCGCATCAGCAGGCCCACGCCCATCAAGGTATAGGCCACGTGGACCCAGACGCCGAGGCTGATGCCGAAGGCGGTGAGTACGCCCGTGCGCCGCGACATCACCAGCGAGTTTCGGGTCACCATGGCGAAGTCCGGGCCGGGGCTCAGAACGGCCAAGATGGTAATGGTGATGACAGTGAACCATTCGTTCATGAAAAAATCTCGCACTCAATGCATGTCAATGGCTGGATACTAGGAGCCATTCACCTGAAAATCCAACGATGAATTCTGACCATGATGGTGAGCTGAACTCACCGATCGATTCGCCCGTTTCGTCTCAGCGCATGCCCTCGTTGAATGCACTGCGCTGCTTTGAGGCGGCGGCGCGGCTGGAGCATTTTGGGCGGGCGGCGGAAGAACTGCACCTGACGCATGGTGCGATCAGCCGTGCGGTGCGCACGCTGGAAGACGACCTGGGCCTCGCGCTGTTCGAGCGCCGCAGTCGGCGTGTGTTCCTGACCGACGCGGGCCGCGAGCTGGCCGAGTCCGTGCAGGAAGGCATGCAGCGCATGCGCAGCACCTGCAACCGACTGCGCCAGAGCGTGGCCAGCGAGCAGCGCCTGACGCTGTCCTGCGAGCCCACGTTGTTGATGCGCTGGCTGCTGCCGCGCTGGCCGGTGTTTCTGCGCCAGTTGGCGAAGTCGCATCCCGAGGCGCAGGTGCATCTGGTCGCCGGGGGCGGTGCGTTTTCGTTCAACGACGGAATCGATCTCGCAATTCGGCGCGACGACTTTGCGCTGCCAGCGGGCATGCACTCGGATGTGCTGTTCAGCGAACAGATCGGCCCGGTCTGCCGTCCCGAGCTGGTCAAGCGTTGGTTCACGCCGCAACGGGCGCTGCGTGCCAACGCGCCGCTGCTGCACACGCGCACGCGAGCAAGCGCCTGGAAAACCTGGTCACAGATCAGCGGCACGGCGCTGCCGAAGGCCGCCGGTGCGCAGCAATACGAGCACTTCTATTTCAGCCTGCAGGCGGCCATCGCCGGTCTGGGTGTGGCCATCGGCCCCAGAGAGTTGGTGAGTGACGACCTGAAGAGCGGCGTGCTGGTTGCGCCGCTGGGCTTTGTGGAGGACGGCACGCACTATGGTTTGCTGGCCCCCGCTCCCGCGCAGCCCGGCACGGTGCACGCGCAGCTGTTGAAGTGGTTGCTGGCCACCGCCGTCGCCAGCGCGCGTTGAAGAACGGGCCGGATCGACGGACAGGACGTTGATTGATCGATCGATCGATCGGTTGGTTTACGGTGCCGAGTACACGCTCTGATGCGTGTGCACCATCTCCAGCGGGAAACGCTTGCCGCTCAGATAGTCCTCGATATTGCTCACCACAAACGGGCTGCGGTGCCGGTTCGCGGTGGACTTGATTTCGTCGAGCGTCATCCACACCGCGCGCACGATTCCGTCATCCAGCGAGCGCCAATCATGGTGCGCGCCGGCTTTGCCGCAAAAGGTGAAGCGCATGTAGGTGATGTCGTCACCGGTGCGCGTGCGAATGAAGCGATTCATGTACACGCCCACCAGGGCTTCGGGAACGAAGTCGTATCCGGTTTCTTCGAGCACTTCACGCACGCAGGCCTGCACCGGTGATTCGCCGGGGTCGAGGTGACCCGCGGGATTGTTCAGGCGCAGACCGTCGGCCGTGTCTTCTTCAATCAGCAAAAAGTGGCCATCACGTTCGATGACAGCTGCTGCGGTAACGTTGGGTTTCCAGCGATTTGGCATGGCGGCATTATGGCAAGCTAGCTTTACATAGCCTGACTGTATATGCGGGAACATACACTTGATAACAAAATGACCCCAAAACCGTCTGAAATCAGGTTAATCCCAATGGACTTCTGGGCCGCTCATGGGGCTGGAAACGCCTGTTTTCAGGGCTGTTGGCGCAAGTCAGCGAGCATGTACACCGCACCCTCGCCATAGCCGCTCAAACGCTCGCGCTGCTCCGCATCGGCCAGGGTATGCACCGCATAGCCTTGTCGCGCCCAGTAGGCTTCAGAGCCCTGCACAGACACCAGCGCCGAGTAGTGCAAGCCTTCCGCACGCGCGATGCGCCAAAGCCGCTCCATCAACGCCCTGGCCAGCCCCTGTCCCGCCCATGCAGGCAGCACCGCCATGTCGTGCAGATACAGCGTATCGGCCGCGGCCACCGCCTCGAAATCGCCGTGCAGCGGCGTGACCTTTTCCCGCTGGCTGCGGTACGCGGCCAAGTAGGCGCACACTTGACCGCCCTGCTCCAGCACCAGCGAGCAATTCGCTGCACTGGCGATGCGGCGCGCGAACACGTCGGCACCCTCCACCAACGCATCGCCATAACAGGCGCGCTGCACCGCGATCAAGCCGGTGAGATCGGCCACGCCCAAGGCGCGCGCTTGCCACGGCATGTGGGTCTCCTGCGCCAACAAGCGGTCACTCATGCAATTGGATCGATTTTTAATTGAATCAACGCGGCAGATTCGGTGCCTGCACGAAGTCTTCGAGCGTCAGGCCCTTTTCCTTCAGCAGCGCCTCGAGCACGGGTTGCAGGCGTCCCAGGCTTTCCTGCACCGTTTCCCGCACGGTATCGACCACCACTTGCGTGCTGCGTTCGATCTCGATGTTGAGCTGGTCGCCGGCCTTCTTGTTGGCAAACACGGTGGCGCGCAGTGTCTCGGGAATCAGCCAGACCTCGAACCAGCCTTCCTGGCGGTTGACCTCGGCCACCGTCAGGCTGGCACCGTGAATCGCGATGTAGCCCTTGGCAAACACATAGCGGCGGAAATCCGCCGGCACGGCCACGCGCCACACGACGTTGTTCTCGAGATGCTTCACATCGGCGAGCGTCGCGGAGAAATCAATATGGCCCGACAGTGGATGCCCACCAATCTCCGCCCCGTCCTTGGCCGCGCGCTCCACGTTCACATGGTCACCCACGCCGTAGCTGCCGAGGGTGGTGATGTTCAGGCTTTGCAGCATCACATCGAAGTTGGCGCGCGTGGGCGAGACCAACTCGGTGACCGTGAGACACACGCCGTCGGTCGCCACGCTGGCACCGATCTCCAGATCCTTGCAGAAGCCTGCGGGAAACTCGAGCGTGAACGTGCGCAGACCTGCGCGGTCTTCGATGGCGGCGATGCCCGCCGTGGCTTGAACGATGCCGGTGAACATGGGTGGTGTGCGCGTCTGCGCGGAGCAGCGACGCGTTGAAGCATGGAAAGGCTGTAATTTTGCCATCCACGAACAAAGAGCCGCACGAGTATGGCTACTCGTGCGGCAAAGTTCTCGCTCTCTACCTTTGCATGCGCCAGACAGCACGATCCGCCGCCGTATCCACCGCCCATGCTTCTAGTTGCTTTTCTGGTTGTTATTTGGCTCGCAAAAACTCACCCACTTCCAACAGCACCAGTTCGTTGTCGTCCTGCTTGTTCGGGTCACGGCTCGAGCTGAATGGCAGGTTGTTGTCATTGCCCACGACGATGTGGTTGGCGTCCACGACATCCACGTCTTCGATCGTGAAGAACGGGAACTTGAGCACGCCGTCGTTCAACTGTGTCTTCGCCAACTTGTTCGGGTCCTGGATGTTCAGCAGGTCGATGTAGCCGATCTTGCGCAGTTCGTTGCCCGCATTCGCGTCGGTCAGCTCGATCTTGTAGACGCGCTTGAATTTGGCGATGTCGTCGAAGCAGTCCTTGCGCTTTTCGCCGGCTGGGCAGGCCTTGTCTGCCGAGCCTTCGCCGTTGTCGCGCTCGATGATGAGGCCCGTGGTCTCGTCGATCATGTTGAAGTCGCCGATCGCGTGGTGATTGGCTTCGAGCACGTATTTCCAGCTGCGGCCGGTCCATTGTTCGGCCTTCACGTCGAACTCGAGCACGCGCAGGAACTGCTTGCCGCCATCGACTGCCTCGTAGGCCTTGGCGTCGTCGTTCCACACCGGGCCTTCGAGCAGCGCGTACAGCTTGCTGCCGTCCTTGGACGCGGCCATGCCTTCGAAGCCCTTGGAGCGCTTGATCTGGAACGGAGCCATCTTGGCGTCCGGCGCGCCGGGGGTGACCACGCCGGGAGCATCGGGCGAGCGCACGAGCTTGCCGTCGACCTTGGTGTCAAACACGGCCTGCACCTTGCCGTTCATGTCGGCCTTGATGAGATAGGGGCCGAATTCTTCGCCGATCCAGATCGATCCGCCGGCGAATTGAAAGCTCTCGGGATCGAAATCCGAGCCCGTCAGATAGCGCTGCTTCGTGCCTTCCTGGACGATGCGAAACGGCACCTTCTTGTCCGGGTCGTGCAGGAAGACGGTCTTCAGGCGATCGAATTGACCGCTCTTGAAATCCACCTTGTAGTGGTTCAGGTAGAGCATGAAGTCCGGCGAGTTGGCCTTCGAGCCTGCACCGTTGTCGGTGATGATCCAGAACGAGCCGTCCGCCATGCGCTTGATGCCCGAGTGGCCCTGCAGCGGCTGGCCCTTGAAGGGCAGCGACAGGCCGGTGGGGCGGCCGTTCGAGAGGCCTTCCACGCTGCCCACCTGATCGGCGCGCTTGGCCGTGGTGAACTTGCCGCTGGTCTGCAGGTCGGCGGGCGCGTCCTTGGGTGCAGCGACGAAGGATTGCGCTGGCAGCACCGCATGGCCGCTCAGCGTGGCAGGGTAGGCCTGTTGGGTCTGTTGGGTCTGTTGAGCCTGCGCATGGCTCAGCGCGGCACATGCCAGCAGAACGGCGGCAGAGACTGTGACCGAGACGGTGGTGATTTTTTTCTGTTGGGGCATTTCGAAAGTTCCTCGTTTCGCAAACCCGCAACATTGCCTATCGGCCGTGACACGCTCATGACTCACGTCCATCAGCGAGTGGAAAGTGGTGATTCAGAGCGACAGACTCGCCAGGCCGCCCGCCGAGAAACCACGGGTGAATGCCTCCTCAAACACCGAATAGCCCGACCAGTCCGCGTGCGCAAAACTCAGGCGGCCCGCTGTGGGCGTCGGGGTGAGCGGCACGCGCTCGCCGTTCGAAAGCGCGAAGCGTTGGTCCTGCGCCGCCTGCACGCCGATGCGGCTCAGGAATGCCTGATCGCCCGGCATCGGAATCGCCATGGCGTGGCCGTAGCGCGTGATTTCCATGCGCGTGGCGCGCTCGCTCAGGTCGGGGTGTACGCGCGACAGCGAGGCCATGATCGGGTCGCGCCAGTAGGTCCAGGACTGCTCGGAAAGCAGCCGCCTTGCGTCCTTCAGATCACCCAGCGCCTGGTAGTAACTCAGCACCGTGGGCGCGGGGCGTGGATCGAGGCGTTGGTGTCCCGCATCGACATAGCCCAGCCCCCCGGCGACCTCGTCGGCAAACAGCACGTTGTCCCATGACGGCGCTGCGCCCTGGCGGTCGGCGAGTGGGCCATCGATGTGAATGTTTGCGACCAGCCATGGGGCCCAGTGCAGGCGTTGTGCGGCCTGCAGCAGAAAGTCGGGCGCGGACTGCACCACGCGTGCGGCGATGAACACCGGAAGCGCGACCACGCAGCGCTGGGCCACCCAGCGTTCGATGCGATCGGCCGACGCGTTGTGCACGTCGACCTCGACACCGTCGCGCGTTTCGGCGATGCGCAGCACGCTGCTGCCCACGCGCAATTGCCCGCCCGATTGCAACGGTGCGGCGAGCTGTTTGCTCAGCCAGCCGTTGCCCTCGGGCCAGGTCAGCACCGAATCGCGTTCGGCGTCGTCCTGGTTGCTATTGCTGTTGCCGTTGTTGTCCTCGCCCGGTGCGTGAAAACCGTGGCGGCTTGCAAAGTAGGCGATCGCCGCCCAGGCCGACACCCGCGACAGACCCGCGCCGTAATCGTCGCGGCAGGAGTAGTCGAGGTACCAGCGCAGTTGCGGATCGTCGAGCCCGTTCTGGGCCAGCCATGTCTCCATGGTGATGGCGTCGAGCGCCAGATGTGCGGCGGGCAGACTGCGGCCGTGCATCCAGCTTTTCATCGTCGGCATGGTGAACGGTGCCTCGCGCGACAGTGCGCCGACGAGGGCCGAAAACTTCTGGTACTGCTGCAGCGTCGCGGGCTGCACGCCCTGCATCGGCAGCAGACCTTCTTGCCAGTGGCCGTCGAAGAACAACCGTTCCTGCGGACTGTGGCAGAGCGTCATCTCGTCGTACTGCCAGCGTCCGCTCACGCGCTTGCGCAGGCCCAGTTCTTCGAGAAAATCCTGCACCTCGTGGGTGTCGTCGCCGGGCACCGGCAGGTAGTGCGCGCCGAGTGGGCAGGCAATCCCCTTGACCTGGCCGCCACGGCTGTTGCCGCCCGCCTGGTCTTCGAGTTCGAGCAGCGCAAAGTCGTTCACCCCGGCGAGCCGCAGCGACCGCGCGGCAGACAAGCCAGCGACGCCGCCGCCCGCAATCACCACCTGCGTGCGATGCACCACGGCCGGCTCCAGCGCCGCGCCGCCGCGCTTCAGGCGGTCACGCAGCGCATGGCCGCGATCCATTTGAATGCCGGTGAAACCGCCTTCCAGCTCCTTCACCGCAGGCTCGCAGGCCGACAGCAAACCGCCGCCTGCAAGCACCGCGCCGGCCTTCAGAAACTGCCGCCGTTGCATCGTGCCGGGCATGCTCGTCGTCGCCACCATCAGTGCGCGACCTCGCCCCATTCCTGTTCGTAGGTATGCACCAGGACTTGGTTGGACAAGCGGTTCACCTGCGCAGGAACGCGCGCCATGTCGAGCGGGAAATCGAACATCAACGGCAGCGAGGTGGTCGACAGAAACCGCAGGCCTTCCGGCAGCTTTTCGGGCACGCGCCAGGGTCGGCGGCTTGCGATCACAAAGCCCCATTCGCCAAAGCTCGGCACATGCGCGTGGTACGGCGTGGCGGTCAAGCCGACCGACTCGATCGTCTCCACCACGGTCCAGAAACTCTTGCGCGCAATCAGCGGCGAGGTGGTCTGAATCACCGCATAACCACTGGCCGCCAGACGCTGATCGAGCAGCGCGTAGAAGCTGTTGGTGAACAGCTTGCCGATCGCAAAATTGGTGGGATCGGGAAAGTCCACGATCACGACATCGAACATGTCGGTGTCGGCCTGCAACCACTGAAACGCATCGGCATTCACGATCTTCACGCGTGGGTCGGTCAGCGCGTTCTTGTTCAGCTTCGTGAGCATCGGGTGCTGGCTGAACAGGTCGGTCATCGCCGGATCGAGCTCGACCAGCGTGACCGATTCCACCGACGGATATTTGAGCACCTCGCGCACCGCCATGCCGTCGCC
>CALMCS010001003.1 GCA_937862875.1 uncultured Comamonadaceae bacterium | reverse complement strand
GTTCGGCGCCATGTTTGCGTGGTTCATGGTGTTCGTCACGCACTTCGCATTTCGTCTGCGCAGAGACAAGGAAGGCCAGCCGCGCACGGCCTTTCGCATGTGGGGATTTCCGTGGCTGACGCTACTCGGCGCAGCACTCATGCTGGCCGTGCTGATCACCACCGCACTGACGCCAGAGTTCCGCCTGACCCTCGCATTCGGCATTCCATGGCTGTGCGTATTGGCGTTGATCTACTGGATTCGCCGCAAGTCTTGAAGCGTTACGGTGGACCGGCTCAGTCCACCTTCTGCCCCAGACCACTCAACACCAGCCGCACGATCACTTCCTCGGCCGCATCAAAATCGGACTCATCCAGCGCAGGCTTGCCGAGCAGAATGGCGAACTGCGCCTGGTGCTCCGCATAGGCCTGCGTCACCGTCCAGATGACGAACATGAGGTGCGTGAAATTGAGCTGGGTGACCAACCCCTGCTTGGCCCAGCGCTCGAAGGCCTGGACCTCCTGATCGAGCACCGGCTTCACGCGTGCGGCGATCACATCGGCGTAGCGCGGCGCGCCGGCAATCACTTCCTTGGCAAACACTTTGGCGGCGTTGGGGCGATCGAACGATGAGCGCAGCTTGCCGCGAATGTAGATGCGCAGCGCCTTGACCGGGTCGCTCTGCTCGCGCCACACGTCCTCCATTCCCGCCAACCAACTGAAGACCACATCGTCGAGCACGCGGCGGTACAGCACTTCCTTGCTGGGAAAGTAATACAACAGGTTGTGTCGGCTCATGCCCACGGCATTGGCGATGCCTTCCAACGAGGCCCCCTCCAATCCGAATTGCGCGAACTGGTTTTCTGCCTCCTTGAGGATCGTCTGCTCCTTGCGCAGGCGTGATGCGGTGGGAGCACGCGAACCATTTGCGGGCGTTGCTGCATCGTCTTTGTGCGCTCGCACAATGTTGGAGCGTTCGCTGGGCTTCGTCGCCTGGGGTTTGGGAACTGTTCGCACTGGGTTCATGCCTCCATTGTGATGCGGCGCCGCTGCCCCTTCAGGCACGCGACTTGCATACCGTGGGTTTTTACCGATTGGTAATTTTTTACCATTCAGTAAATTATGACTTCAGCCACGACGAAGCACCTGCCAGTGATCGTCAACGTTTCATCCACACATCGAAACGTCGACCCCCTCACTCGCCTGGCGCTTCATCCCAGCCACAACCCATGCAGGCACAGACCTGCTGCAATACGAAGAGGCCCGCGATGACACCTCAGCAGTTTGTATTTCTCTTCACTCCTTCGCCCTACAGCGCGCGAACGGTGACCGATTGGGATGGTCAGCAGCATGCACTTGCGTCTGCGAATGCATGCCCGACCGCCGGACTTCCCCTCCAGTTCTGACTCAGCCCCACCATCCAAGGAGCCACGATGGAATCGACCACCAACCGCGCGTGTGGAGTGCATTCTGCACGCCTGAACCTTGTTGAATACGCTGTGAACTTCAGCGATTCGCACGCACCGCTGACCCGTTCGCAAGCCTTGATCGAGGCCGAACGCTGCTACTACTGTCACGACGCGCCCTGCGCTACCGCGTGCCCCACCAGCATCGACATTCCCAGCTTCATCCAGCGCATTGCCCAGGGCAATGATCGCGGTGCGGCCAAGGCGATTCTCGAGGCCAATCCGCTCGGCGGCATGTGTGCCCGCGTCTGCCCCACCGAGGTGCTGTGCGAGCAGGCCTGCGTGCGCAACAAGAACGAAGACAAGCCCGTCGAGATCGGCCAGCTGCAGCGCTTTGCAACCGACGCGCTGTTCGACAACCCCGGTGCTCCGTTGTTCACACGCGCTGCCCCCACGGGCAAACGCATTGCCGTGGTCGGTGCTGGCCCCGCCGGTCTGGCCTGCGCACATGGTCTGGCGATGCGCGGCAACGATGTCGTGCTGTTCGATGCCCACCCCAAACTTGGCGGCCTGAACGAATACGGTCTGGCCACCTACAAGACGACCAACGACTTTGCGCAGAAGGAGATCGACTGGCTGCTCTCCATCGGCGGCATTTCGGTGCGCTGCAATCAGCGCCTCGGCCGTGACATGACGGTGGACAGTCTGCTGGCCAGCCACGACGCCGTGTTCCTCGGCATGGGCCTGTCGGGCGTGAACTCCATCGGCATCGCCGATCCCCAGGTCGAAGGTCTGCGCAACGCGGTCGAGTTCATCGCCGAGCTGCGCCAGTCGAGTTGCTACTCCGAAGTCCCCGTGGGTCGCCGCGTGGTGGTGATTGGCGGCGGCATGACGGCCGTCGACGCCGCCGTGCAAGCCACCAAGCTGGGCGCAGAAGAAGTCACCATCGTGTATCGCCGCGGTGCATCGGCGATGTCCGCATCCACCGTCGAGCAGCGCTGGGCGCAGACGCATGGCGTGAAGATCAAGCACTGGAGCGCGCCGAAGGAAATCCTGAGCGAAGGCGGCAAGGTGCGCGGTGTGCGCTTTGCCCTGACAGAGCAGCGCGCAGATGGCGGCATCACCGAGACCGATGAGCAATTCGAGATCGCCGCCGACATGGTGCTCAAGGCCATTGGCCAGACCTACGCGGTCGACCACGCCGGTGCCGACATTGCCTTGAAGAGTGGCCGCATCGCCACCGATGACGACGGCCGCACCAGCGTCGCCCGCGTCTGGGCCGGCGGTGACTGCCGTGCCGGTGGACGCGATCTCACCGTCGAAGCGGTGGAGCACGGCAAGGTCGCCGCACGTTCCATTCACGAGGCACTGAACGCGGCCTCAGCCGGTTGAATCCGCTGACCCCGCCGAACCCGAATCAGGAGAAACACCATGGCCGATATCAGCAGTAATTTCCTTGGCATCAAGAGCCCCAACCCGTTCTGGCTCGCCTCTGCTCCGCCCACCGACAAAGAGATCAACGTCACGCGCGCCTTCGAAGCGGGCTGGGGTGGCGTGGTCTGGAAAACACTCGGCGAAGATCCACCAGTCGTCAACGTGAATGGCCCGCGCTACTCCACGCTGATGTCCCAGGACCGCCGCGTGATCGGCTTGAACAACATCGAGCTGATCACCGATCGCCCCCTGGCGCAGAACCTCGAAGAGATTCGCCGCGTCAAGCGCAACTGGCCCGACCGCGCGATGATCGTCTCGCTGATGGTGCCCTGCGTGGAAGAAAGCTGGAAGCGCATCCTGCCGATGGTCGAAGACGTGGGTGCCGATGGCATCGAACTCAACTTCGGCTGCCCGCACGGCATGAGCGAACGCGGCATGGGCGCGGCGGTCGGCCAGGTTCCGGAATACATCCAGATGGTGACCGAGTGGTGCAAGCACTACTCCAAGATGCCGGTGATCGTGAAGCTCACGCCCAACATCACCGACGTGCGCCTGCCCGCACGTGCCGCCAAGCGCGGCGGTGCGGATGCGGTCTCGCTGATCAACACCATCAACTCCATCATGGGCGTCGATCTGGACAGCATGGTCATGCATCCGAGCACCGGCGGCCTCGGCTCGCACGGCGGTTACTGCGGCCCCGCAGTCAAGCCGATCGCGCTCAACATGGTCGGTGAAATCGCCCGCGATGAGCAGACCGCCGGCCTGCCAATCAGCGGCATCGGCGGCATCACCACCTGGCGCGATGCAGCCGAATACATTGCGCTCGGCTGCGGCACCGTGCAGGTCTGCACCGCTGCGATGGTCTACGGCTTCAAGATCGTCGAAGACATGTGCGACGGCCTCTCCAACTTCATGGATGCGCACGGCTACAAGACGATCGAGGACTTCCGCGGCAAGGCCGTTCCGACTGTCAAGGATTGGAAGAACCTGAACCTCAAGCACATCGACAAGGCGGTCATCGATCAGGACTCGTGCATCCAATGTGGCCGCTGCCACGTGGTGTGCGAGGACACATCGCACCAGGCCATTTTCTATATCAAGGGAGACCAGGGAGAGCGCCGCTTCGAGATCAACGAAGCCGAATGCGTGGGCTGCAATCTGTGTGTGTCGATCTGCCCGGTTCCGGACACGATCTCCATGCGCACGCTGCAAGTCGGTGAAGTGGACACGCGCACGGGCATCAAGGTGACGGGTGAATATGGAAATTGGACCACGCATCCGAACAATCCCCAATGCCTGACCGCCGCAGAAGCGTGACCATCAAGCACCGCCCGATGGCGGTGTGGGGTGCACGCCATGCAGCCGTCCAAGAGACGGTGCAGGAAGTGTAGATAGCGGAGAGATGAGACGGTCCTGATGAGAGGAAATTGCCCCTTCTTGGGGCAATTCGAGTTGGTAGGTTTATTGCTAGTGCTTTGAGAGTTTGCTTCCAATGACTTTTTAAAAAAAGGAGCTTCCCCATGACAAGCCCGAGACCCGCCGGAGCCACCGGCGACCTATGGAATGACGATCTAGCTCCCACATCCGAGAGCCAACGAACCTGGCGCTGGTACCACTTCACTGCGTTGTGGGTCGGCATGGTGATGTGCATTCCTGCGTACACCCTCGCGGCAAGTCTGGTGGAAGGCGGCATGTCTGCGATGCAGGCCGTCATGACCGTGTTCCTCGCCAACGTGATCGTGCTGCTGCCAATGCTGCTCATCGGCCATGCCGGCGCGAAATACGGCATTCCTTATGCGGTGCTGGCACGTGCCTCGTTCGGCACCCGCGGTGCCAAACTGCCGGCCATGCTGCGTGCCCTGGTGGCCTGCGGCTGGTACGGCATTCAGACCTGGTTTGGTGGTCTGATGATCTACACGCTGCTCGGCGTGATGCTGGGTCATCCGCTCGAAAGCGACAAGATTCCGGGCCTCGGAATCAACCTCGCGCAGCTCATCTGTTTTCTGGTGTTCTGGGCGATTCAGTTCTACTTCGTGATCCACGGCATCGAGTCCATCCGCAAGCTCGAGACCTATACCGCACCGCTGAAAATCGTCATCTGCTTCGTGCTGCTGTGGTGGGTCTATGACAAGGCAGGCGGCTTCGGTCCGATCCTGAACCAACCTTCCGCCTTCGCACCCGGCGGCCCCAAGGCCGGCCAATTCTGGCCCACCTTCTGGCCATCGCTCACCGCCATGATCGGCTTCTGGGCGACGCTGGCACTGAACATTCCCGACTTCACGCGCTTTGCCAAATCGCAGCGCGACCAGGTCATCGGTCAGGCCGTGGGCCTGCCAGTCCCCATGGGTCTGCTGGCCGCACTGGCCGTGATCGTGACCTCGGCCACCGTCGTCATCTACGGCAAGGCGCTGTGGGATCCCGTGGACGTGGCCGCGCGCATGACCGGCATCGCCGTGCTGATCGCGCTGATCGTGCTGCTGATCGACACGGTGAGCGTGAACCTCGCGGCCAACCTGGTCGGTCCGGCCTACGACTTCTCGGCCCTCAACCCCAAGCGCATCAGCTACAAGATGGGCGGCTTCATCACCGTCGGCATCGCCATCATCATGATGCCGTGGAAGATTCTGGAGTCCACACAGGGCTACATCTTCACGTGGCTGATTGGCTACTCCGCCCTGCTCGGCCCGGTCGCCGGCATTCTGATGGTCGACTACTACCTCATTCGCCGCACGCAACTGGATGTGGATGAGCTCTACCGCGACGACGGCAAGTACTCGTACTCCAGCGGTTGGAACTGGGTCGCCGTGATCGCCTTCGTGGCCGGTGTGGCGCCGAACGTTCCGGGCTTCCTCAACGCCGCCTTCCCCAACACATTCCCCAACGTAGGCGTGATCTTCAAGGATCTGTATGCCTACGCCTGGTTCATCGGTCTGTTCATTGCAGGTGTGGTCTACCGCATCGGCATGGCAAGCCACGCAAGCGCCTCGCAGACGGCTCTGCGCCGAGCGTAATTTTTTCTGAAGGAGAACCATGATGAGCACAGCCAGTCGCCCTCTTTTGATCCGCGGTGGCACCGTGGTGAATGCGGACCGCGAAGAACGCGCCGACGTATTGTGCGTCGACGGGAAGATCGTGGCGGTGGGAGAGGCGGCCTTGCGCGAAGCTCCTGCCGGTGTCGAAACGTTGGATGCCAGCGGTCAGTATGTGATGCCGGGCGGAATTGATCCGCACACGCACATGCAACTGCCCTTCATGGGCACAGTGACCGCCGACGATTTCTTCACCGGTACGGCCGCCGGATTGGCCGGCGGCACGACCAGCATCATCGACTTCGTGATTCCTGATCCGCAGGAACCGTTGATGGATGCCTACAAGAAATGGCGCGGCTGGGCCGAGAAGGCCGCGTCGGATTATTCCTTCCATGTCGCCGTCACCTGGTGGAGTGATCAGGTGCGCGAAGACATGGGCAAGCTCGTGCGCGACGAAGGTGTGAACAGTTTCAAGCACTTCATGGCATACAAAAACGCCATCATGTGCGACGACGAAACGCTGGTGAACAGCTTCAAGCGCGCCCTGGAATTGGGCGCCATGCCCACCGTCCATGCCGAAAACGGCGAGCTGGTCTATCTGCTTCAGCAAGAAGTGGCACGCGCCGGCATCACCGGTCCGGAAGGCCACCCGCTCTCGCGCCCACCGATGGTGGAAGCGGAAGCGGCGAACCGCGCCATTGCGATTGCCGATGTGCTGGGCGTTCCGATCTACGTGGTGCACGTGAGCTGCATCGAATCCGCCGACGCCATCGCCCGCGCCCGTGCACGTGGCCAACGCGTGTACGGCGAGGTGCTGGCCGGCCATCTGACGATTGACGAAAGCGTGTATCGCCACCCCGATTACGCCACCGCAGCCGCCTACGTGATGAGCCCCCCGTTCCGTCCGAAGGAGCACCAGGAGGCGCTGTGGCGCGGCCTGCAATCCGGTCAGCTGCACACCACGGCAACCGATCACTGCACGTTCTGCGCCGAGCAAAAGGCGGTTGGCAAGGCCAACTTCGCACAGATTCCCAACGGCACCGGCGGCGTGGAAGAACGCATGGCTGTCATCTGGGATGCGGGCGTGAACACCGGCCGCCTGACCCCGAGCGAGTTCGTGGCGATCACCTCGGCCAATGCGGCCAAGGTGTTCAACGTCTACCCGCGCAAGGGCTTTGTCGGCGTTGGTGCCGATGCCGATCTGGTCGTATGGGATCCGAAAGGCACCAAGACCCTGTCGGTCAAGACACAGCATTCCAAGGGCGACTTCAACATCTTCGAAGGCCGCAAGATCCTGGGCATCCCAAGCCACACGGTCAGCCGTGGCCGCGTGGTGTATGCCAATGGCGATCTGCGCGCCGAGAAAAATGCGGGTCAATACTTCAAACGCCCCGCGTTTGGACCCAACTTCCAGGCCGTGCAAAAGCGCGCCCACGAACTTGCCCCTACTGCGGTCGAACGCAAGGGCTGATATAAAGCTCGCAGGAGATAAAAAACATGGACACCAAAGTGAAAACAACTGACGTCAGCAATCTGCGCATCAACGGCGACCGCCTGTGGCAATCGCTCATGGAATTGGCCGAAATCGGCGCCACCAAAAAAGGCGGCGTGTGCCGACTGGCACTGACCGATCTCGACAAACAAGGCCGTGACCTGGTCACCCGCTGGGCACACGAAGCCGGCATGACCGTCACCATCGACAAGATCGGCAACGGCTTCATGCGCCGCGCCGGCCGTGACAACAGCCTGCCACCGATCATGACCGGCAGCCACATCGACACCCAGCCCACGGGCGGCAAGTTCGACGGCAACTACGGCG
>CALMCS010001002.1 GCA_937862875.1 uncultured Comamonadaceae bacterium | reverse complement strand
GCGAACCTGGCAGGAATGCGCGGATGCCGTTGACCAGAACGGTCAGGCCGCCCTTGACCTTGCCGGAAGTAGTGCCGGTGACGAATTCGCCGGATTCCAGAGCCTTTTCCAGGGACAACCACGAAGCCAGACGCTTGGCGGTGTCGCGCGACAGGATGGTGTCGCCGTAGCCGTTTTCGATGGAGCCGATGGCCACCGATACGAAGTCACCCACTTGGACTTCGATTTCGCCCTGGTCGTTCTTGAATTCTTCGATTGGCACGTAGGCTTCGGACTTCAGACCAGCGTTCACCACTACGAAGTTGTGCTCAACGCGCACGACTTCAGCAGTGATAACTTCGCCGGGACGCATTTCAGTGCGTTGCAACGACTCTTCAAATAGGGCGGCAAAAGATTCAGACATGTATTTCCTTGGCCACAGACAGGTTTCCATCGGCACAATTGCCAGATGTTTTTAAGGCTGCCTGCGGAGGGTGCGGCGTAAACCGCGGGTTAAAAGTTGAAAAACCCACACCGCCAATGCGCAGCAGGCGCGACGGGGACGGCGTGGACCAGTTGTCAGCTATCGCAAACGGGTCGCTTGAAGAATCTCAAGCACCCGCATGAAACGGCTGACGTGCCTCCCACCAGCCAACGACCTGCTCCACTGCTTGTTCAATGGAAAGGTCTGAGTTGTCCAGCACCAAGGCATCCTGCGCGGGCTTGAGGGGCGCAACGGCCCGGTTCTGATCCCGAGCGTCGCGTGCCTCTAGGTCGGCGCGAAGATCGGAGATATTAGCAGAAATTCCTTTTGAAATCAATTGCTTAAGCCGGCGCTCTGCGCGGCATGCTGCGGAGGCGGTCAAAAACACCTTGAGCGGGGCCTCTGGAAAGATCACCGTTCCCATGTCGCGCCCGTCTGCCACAAGGCCCGGCAGCTTCTGAAAACTGTGTTGCAAATCGACCAGCGCGGTGCGAACCTGGGGCAGTGCCGACACCTTGGAAGCGTTCATACCCGCTTCCTCAGTACGGATGATTTCCGTCACATCCTGACCGCCGAGCCAGATTTTTCCGTCGGCAAAGCGCACCGGCAGTTGGCGCGCGAGATCCGCAATGGCGGTTTCGTTGCCTGCTTCGATGGCCAGACCGGCCTGAATCGCCGCGAAGGCGGTGATGCGATACATCGCACCCGAATCCAGAAAACCGTAGCCAAGTCGGGCGGCCACGGCCGCGGCGACCGTGCCCTTGCCGGACGCGGTCGGACCGTCGATGCAGATCACGGGGATGCGACCGGCGCGGGCCTCGGCGACCTCAAACAGGGTTTCAAAATAGTCCGGGAAGGTCTTGGCGACGCATTTCGGGTCTTCGATGCGCACCGGAACACCGGCGGGATTGAAGGCGGCCAGCGAGAAGCACATCGCGACGCGGTGATCGTCGTAGGTGTGAATGCTGGCGGCACGCCAATCGGCAACCTGGGCGGGCGGGGTGATGCGCAGATAGTCCGCGCCTTCTTCGATGATCGCGCCCAGCTTGCGGCCTTCGATCGCCATCGCGGCCAGGCGGTCGGTTTCCTTCACGCGCCAGCTGGCGATGTTGGTGAGCGTGGTCGTGCCGTTGGCAAACATCGCCATCACCGCCAGCGTCATCGCCGCATCGGGGATGTGGTTGCAATCCATCTCCACGGCCTGCAGCGGCCATTTTCCGCGGCGAATCTGCAACCAGTTGGGGCCGCCTTCGATATCGGCACCCATGGCGCGCGCGGCTTCCACAAAGCGGATGTCGCCCTGCATGGAGTCGAGCCCCACGCCCAGCACCTTGATGCCGTCGTGGCCCGGGCTGCAGGGGGCCAACGCGCCGAGTGCGATGAAGTAGCTGGCGGACGATGCATCGGCCTCGACGTGCACCACTCCTGGCGAGCGATAACGGCTGCCGGCGGGAATCGTGAAGCGCTGCCAGTGGTCGTTCTGCACCTGAATGCCGAAACGCGTCAGCAGCTCAAGCGTGATGTGGATGTAGGGCCGCGAGATCAGCTCGCCGACCACTTCGATCTGAATATCGCGGTCCTTGGCAGCGAGCGGCAGGGCCATCAACAGCGCCGTCAGGAACTGGCTCGACACATCGCCGCGCACGCGCACCGGTGCATCGAGCGCCAACGGCGGCAGGCCCGCGCCATGCTTGATGTGCAGCGGTGGAAATCCGTCGTTGCCGAGATAGTCGATCTGGCAGCCGAGCTGGCGCAGCGCGTCGACCAGGTCGCCGATCGGGCGCTCGTGCATGCGCGGCACGCCCGAGAGTTCAAACTCGCCGCCGAGCAGGGTCAGCGCCGCGGTGAGCGGGCGCATCGCCGTTCCGGCATTGCCCAGAAACAACTTGGATGGGGACTTGGGAGGCTTGGTGCCAAGGCCCGTGATGTGCACGGTGTTGCCGTTTTCCTGCACGTCGCAACCGATCTCGCGCAGCGCGTCGAGCATCACGCGGGTGTCGTCGGAGGCGAGCAGATCGCGGACTTCCGTGGTGCCCTCACTCAGGGCGGACAGCAGCAGAACGCGATTGGAAATGCTCTTGGAGCCCGGGAGTTGCACGCTACCACCGGCAGAGGACAGGGGCGGTAGATCGAGGTACTCGGTAGTGAACATGGGGGTCGCTTACAAATCGTCTTTGCGCTTGCGCTGCGCACCCATGCGCCAGTTGGCGCGGGTGTGGCTGGCAAGGGTGATCAGGTCTTCGAGGGCCTGATCGTCGTTGTTCATCATGGCCTGCTCCAGCTGCTGCAGCGCTTCCTGGAACTGGCGCGACTGGGCGAGCACCTCGTCGCGGTTGGCGCGCAGCACGTCGCGCCACATCTTCGGATCACTCGCGGCAATGCGCGTGAAGTCGCGAAAGCCCGGGCCGGCCAGCGACAGCAATTCGTCGGAGCGTACTTGCTGCGTGATGCTGTTCATCATCGCAAACGCCAGCATGTGCGGCAGATGGCTCACGGCGGCAAACGCCGCGTCATGCGCTTCCGGCGACATGTGCGTGACGCGGCAGCCCAGCGTGGTCCAGACTTCTTCTGCGCGCCGCAGTTGCACGGTCAGCGTGCGTTCGGTGGGCGTCAGGATGACCTGGCGGCCGGTGTAGAGATCGGGGTCCGAGTGCTCGACGCCCGAGACTTCGCGGCCGGCAATCGGGTGCGCCGGCACAAACGAGCCGATCTGATCGCGCAGCGCGGTACGAGCGGCTTGCACCACGTCCGACTTGGTGGAGCCAACGTCCATGATCAGCATCTGCGGCGTGACCAGATGCTTGATCGCTTTGAGCGTCGCCTCGGTCGCTGCGACCGGCACGGCGACCAGCACGATGTCAGCGCCCGCGACGGCCAACAGCGCGGAGGGCGCTTCGACGTCGATCACGCCCATCTGGCGCGCGCGCTCCGTGGTGGATGGAGACTTGCTGTAACCCACCACGCGCTTGACGAGTCCGGCTCGTTTCATGGCCTGGGCAAACGAGCCCCCCATGAGTCCACATCCAATGAGGCCTAGTTGTTCAAACATGCTTGTTCTTTCAACCTCAGGCCGCAACGGGGTAGGTGCCGAGCACCTTGTAGAACGCGCTCAGTTGCTGCAACTCGCCAAGTGCCTTGGCCACGTTGGGCTGGTCGGGATGGCCTTCCAGATCGATGTAGAAGTAGTACTCCCACTTGCCGGTGCGGGCCGGGCGTGATTCGAAACGCGTCATCGACACACCATGCGTCTTCAGCGGCACGAGCAGGTCATGCACGGCGCCCGGACGGTTGGGTACGGAGATGATCAGGCTGGTGCAATCCTTGGCGGACACATCCGGTGTCGGCAGCGTGCCGGGCAGGCAGATCACGGCAAAGCGCGTGCGGTTGTAGGCCTCGTCCTGAATCGCGTGGGCCACGACATGCAGACCAAACTGCTGTGCTGCGCGCTCGCTGGCGATGCCGGCCCAGGTGGGGTTGAGGGCCGCAAGGCGAGCGCCTTCGGCGTTGCTCTCGACCGGGCGGCGCTCGGCGTGTGGCAGGTGCTTGGCAAGCCAGGCCTGGCATTGTGCGAGTGCCTGCGGATGGGCCACGACCACTTCCACGTTTTCCGCAGAGTTGGTGGTGCGCAGCAGGTTGTGTCGAATCAGCAGACTCACTTCGCCGACCACATGGCAGGGCGTGTGCAGGAACATGTCGAGCGAGCGAGTCACCACGCCTTCGGTGGAGTTCTCGACGCCCACCACGCCGTACTGCGCGCTGCCGGCAGCCGTGGCGTGAAAGACTTCTTCAAAGCTGTTGCAGTACAGCAGATCGGCCGCGCCGCCGAAGAATTGGATCGCGGCTTCTTCGCAGAACGTTCCCGTCGGGCCGAGCACGGCCACGCGCTGAGGGGACTCGAGCGCCAGACAGGCCGACATGATCTCGCGCCAGATCGCGGCCACATGCGTGCCTTTGAGCGGGCCGGGGTTGGCGGTCTTGATCTTCTCGATCACCTGCGCCACGCGGTCCGGACGGAAAAACGCCGACCCTTCGAGCTTCTTGACTTCGCCCACTCGCTCCGCCACCAGCGCGCGCTGGTTGAGCAAGGTGAGAAGCTGTTGGTCGATGTTATCGATCTGCACGCGCAGACTGGCGAGATCAGGAGAAGCTTGCGGAGTGGACATCAGGTAGTCGGTCTTTGTCTGGTTGTAGTGAAGGCTTGGCTTGGCTTGGCTTGGCTTGGGGTCTGCGGCGAGCGCTGCTTTTTTTGGGGTGTCTCGGCAGGGCTCGGCGTGGCGTCGCTTGGCTTAGCTGTGCTTTTGTTCGAATTCTCGCATGTAGGCAATCAGTGCCTGCACGCCTTCCATCGGCATCGCGTTGTAGACGCTGGCGCGCATGCCACCCACGGACTTGTGGCCCTTGAGCTGCAGCAGTTGGTGTTCTTTGGCACCGGCCAGGAACGCATCGTTGCGCGATTCGTCCACGAGGAAAAACGGAATGTTCATGCGCGAGCGGCAATTGGCGGCCACTTTGTTCACGTAGAAGCTGGAGTTGTCGATGAAGTCGTACAGCGCCTTCGCCTTGGCGATATTGCGCAGCTCCATCGCCGCCACGCCGGTGGCATTGCCTTCGCGCTGGTTCTTCAGCCACTGAAAGGTCAGGCCGGCGATGTAGATGCCCCAGGTGGGAGGCGTGTTGAACATCGATTCGTTCTCGGCCACCACGCGGTAGTCGAACGCGCTGGGGCAGGCGGGCAGGGCGTGACCGAGCAGGTCTTCGCGCACGACGACCAGCGTCAGGCCAGCAGGACCCAGATTCTTCTGTGCGCCGCCAAACGCCAGTCCCACGCGCGACCAGTCAACGGGACGCGATGCGACATGGGACGAGAAATCGATCACCAGCGGAGCATCGCTGCCGAGCGCCTTCAGATCGGGCAACTGTTGAAATTCAACGCCGTCGATCGTCTCGTTGCTGCAGATGTGCACGTAGCTTGCGCCGCGGCTCAATGCCCAGGTGGAAGGATCGGGGAGGGAGGTGAAATGACTGGCTTCGCCGGATGCGGCGACATGCACTTCGCTCGCGTACTTCAGCGCTTCCTTGCGCGACTTCTGGCTCCACGAGCCGGAGACCACGAAATCGACTGTAGCGCCGCGCGACAGGTTGAGCGGGACGATGGCGTTTTCCGCCAGGCCGCCACCTTGCATGAACAGAATCTTGAACTCCTTGGGCACTGCCATGAGTTCGCGAAAATCCGCTTCGGCCTTGGTATAGATGGAGATGAACTCCTTGCCGCGATGACTCATCTCCATCACGCTCATGCCACTACCGTGCCAGTTCAGCATCTCTGCTGCGGCCTCGTTGAGAACTTCTTCGGGAATGGCGGCGGGGCCGGCTGAAAAGTTATACGGGCGATTCATCTTCTGGACCTAGACCTGAAAAAACCACTGGCCGCGCTACCCCGCATCAGGCGGGGTAGTGAAGGTAAGACGCGGCAAGCGGTATGGGGATGACAACGATAGGTGCTGTCGCGCTCCATTTTATGGCGGCGCGACGGCACTTCAGTTGTTATTCGCTGGCGGGTTCACCACCGGTGGCAGTGTTGTCGCCTTCGCTGTTTTCTTCACCTTCGGCGTTTTCGCCTTCGACCGCATTGGCGTCGTTTTCAACGATGCGCTGCAGACCGCTCAGCTTGGCGCCGTCATCCAGAGAAATCAGCGTGACGCCTTGCGTGGCGCGGCCCATTTCACGGATCTCGCCGACGCGGGTGCGAACCAGCACGCCGGTATCGGTGATCAGCATGATCTGGTCATCCACATTCACCAGCGTGGCGGCAACGACCTTGCCGTTGCGCTCGGTTTGCTGGATGGCGATCATGCCCTTGGTGCCGCGACCGTGGCGTGTGTACTCACTGATGTGGGTGCGCTTGCCGTAGCCGTTTTCCGTGGCGGTCAGCACGCTCTGCGCGCTGTTGCTGCCTTCGGCGCCGTCAGTGGAGGTCACGCTGTCCGATGTCTCGGAATTGGCCACGAGCATGGCGATCACGCTTTGCGTGTCGTCGATGTTCATGCCGCGCACACCGCGGGCCAGACGACCCATCGGACGCACGTCGTTTTCGTCGAAACGCACGGCCTTGCCGCCATCGCTGAACAGCATCACGTCGTGCTTGCCGTCGGTCAGCGCCGCGCCGATCAGGAAGTCGCCCTCATCAAGACCCACGGCAATGATGCCGGCCTTGCGCGGGTTGCTGAAATCGGCGAGCGCCGTCTTCTTCACGGTGCCCATGCTGGTCGCCATGAAGACGTAGTGATCGGCTGGGAAGCTGCGGTATTCACCGGTCAGCGGCAGCACGACGTTGATCTTTTCGCCTTCCTGCAGCGGGAACATGTTGACGATCGGACGACCACGCGAGCCGCGCGAACCGGCAGGCACTTCCCACACCTTGAGCCAATACAGACGGCCCTTGTTGGAGAAGCACAGCAGGTAGTCGTGCGTGTTGGCGATGAAGAGCTGATCGATCCAGTCGTCTTCCTTGGTCGCCGTGGCCTGCTTGCCGCGCCCGCCGCGCTTTTGCGCGCGGTATTCGCTCAAGGGCTGGCTCTTGATGTAGCCGGTGTGGCTGAGCGTGACCACCATGTCGGTGGGGGTGATCAGGTCTTCGGTGGAGAGGTCCTGCGCGCTGTATTCCACGATGGAGCGGCGTGCGCCCAGCTTGTGCTGGCCGAACTCCTGCTTGATGGAAGTGAGCTCTTCGCCAATGATGGTCGAGACACGCTCGGGCTTGGCCAGGATGTCCAGCAGGTCTTCGATGACCGCCATGACTTCCTTGTACTCGGCCACGATCTTGTCCTGCTCCAGGCCCGTCAGGCGCTGCAGGCGCATCTGCAAAATTTCCTGGGCCTGTGTGTCTGACAGCCGGTACAGGCCGTCTTGACCCATGCCGAATTCCTTTTCCAGGCCTTCTGGACGGTAGTCATCGGCGTTGATCACGCCGCCGTCAGCGCGCGTGCGCGTGAGCATCTCGCGCACCAGTTTGCTGTCCCAGGAGCGCGTCATCAACTCGGCCTTGGCCACGGGCGGCGTGGGCGATTCGCGGATGATGCGGATGAAGTCGTCGATATTCCCCAGAGCGATTGCCAGGCCTTCAAGCACATGCCCGCGGTCGCGCGCCTTGCGCAGTTCGAACACGGTGCGGCGCGTCACCACTTCGCGGCGGT
>CALMCS010001001.1 GCA_937862875.1 uncultured Comamonadaceae bacterium | reverse complement strand
TAGCCAAGGGCTGCTGCTGTCCATTGTGTGGCACCCCACACTCCGGCGATCACGATGCCGAATACCACGGCGATCTGACCGAACAGCACGTTCGTCCCTTGCATGACCTGGCCTCCGATTTCTCCTGCGCCGATTCCTCATGGAAAAAGCGGCACAAGGACGTGCCGGAGGCGTCAGGATCGGTGCCGCGTCAGTGCCGGTCAAAGACCGTTTTAAGCAGAAAGATCGAGCAAAAAGAAAGAATTAGCGCGGTGGCGAGCCAACGAAAAACGTCGCAAGCGCAGGCGCGTTGCGGCGTGTCGGTCAGGAAATCCAATATTCGTGGCGAAGCGGCCACGATCAAAACTTAGGCGGCTCCTTCGGCGGTGTGTAGGGCGTTTCCCCGTCGCCATAGAACCGCTTGCGCGTGGCCTCGGCCACCCGGTTGCACAACACGTCGCCCAGCTTGGGGCGGTCGGTCTTGCACTGCTGGCGCAGTTCCTTGAGCCGTTCGGGGTTGGCCGCCAGCTCTTCCACTGTCGGGATGTTGGCTGCGGAACCGGCGGACTTCTGTGGCCCATCGGACTGGCCGCAGGCAGTCAACACGGCAACCAGCAAGAATGGGATGATCTTCTTCATGGCGTCAGTTCCTCCGGGTGATCGGGATTACGGCCTCGTATGGGCCTGGGGGTTTCCGGCTGTTCGATGGCCTGTGCGCGCTCAATAAACCGCGCCAACTCGTCGGACGGATCTCCGTCCAGCCGCAACAGATAGGTCGTGAGGGGCGACACGCGCGAAGCTAGCGGCCGGGCCACTACACCCGGCTCACGGCTGGCGGCAATGTGTGCACTGCCTGCTAGGCCGAGCGCAAAACCGGCCGAGACTAGGGCCATCATCAGGTCGGTGGACGAAACCCTCTCTGCAATCAGTGGCTCCACATCCGCACGGCGCAACACCCGTTCAACTTGCTTGGCATGGCCCTCACATGCCTGTGGATCGCACAGAACCAGTGGATAGCGAAGCAACTCATCCAAGGGGATGCGCTTGTGGGCCAGAAGCGGATGCCGAGCTGGCACGGCCACCATCAGCGCATCGCTCCATGCGGGCGTGGCGACGATACCGTCGCCCACTTCGTCGGATTGAGCAAACCCTACGTCATACAGATCGCTATGCAGCCCCTTGATCTGTTGCGATAGGGGCACCTCGAAGAACCGGATTTCGACCTCGGGTTCTTCCTGGCGGCAAAGTACGAGCAACGCAGAAAGGCGCGACGGCGTGATGCCGTCGGACAATGCCACGCGCAACTGGCCATGAAAACCGTTTGCTGCCGCTTTCACGCTATCGCGTGCCTGCTCCAAGGCGGAGAGCACGCGGCGCACGTGCTCCAGAAACAGCTCGCCCGCACGGGTCAGCCGAGTGCTGCGCGTGGTGCGGGCAAACAGCATCACGCCCAGTTCTTCTTCCAGTTCCTTGATGGCCCGTGACAGTGGAGACTGCTCGATGTGCAGCCGCTCGGCAGCGCGGGCGAAATGGAGTTCCTCAGCAACCGCAATGAAGCAGCGCAAGTGACGAAGTTCCATAGTCTTGTCCTTCCATGATCCATGTTGATTCGGGGGACGAGATGCACGCCTGCTGTAGCACCAGTCGAGCTGAGGCCAAATATTGAATAAACAATTATACATGTGTTCATATATTAGTCAAAGAAGCCTGCACCGTGCCGTGGTGATGTTCGATTGTGAGGAGATGAATGGTGCAAGCTGCACGAGGGCCAATGGGCATCGTGGAGGCCGCTTGCCAAAATAGTGCGAGCCCCACCGGGGCTCGCGAGATGCGGAAGGTGCTATGCCTTCAGGGGGAAAGCCCGAATCAGGCTGGGTTGATTTCCAGCGCGCCGCGGTTGATCTGGTCGCGCTCCATCGACTCGAACAAGGCACCGAAGTTACCTTCGCCGAAGCCCTCGCGGTAGTTGCCCTTGCGCTCGATGAACTCGAAGAACACCGGGCCGAGCAGCGGCTCGGAGAAGATCGGCCTCACGCTCACGGCCTACCTGAACGTGCGTCTCGAAAAGCACTCCGACTCGCACAAGCGCAATCCCATGGACGTGTTCCGCGCGTCGGTCCAGAAATGGCCGGAGGTCGTGGAATGCCATGCGCTGACCGGCGACATGGACTATCTGCTGCGGGTGGTCGTCATGGACATGGCTCACTACTCCCGCTTCGTGCTCGACACGCTGCTCAAGCACCCCAGCGTGCAGGACTGCAAGACCAGCTTCGTGCTGGATCGGGTAAAGAGCACCACGGCCTTGCCCCTATGAGCATTCGGCCGGTTGGTGTGGCGGGGATGCAAATAGCGATTGACCTTCCAACGGTGGCAAGGAGCACACTTCAAACACCCCAACCCGAAAGGAGTTTTCCATGCAATTCCATCTCGAAGACATGACCTGCGGCGGCTGCGCCCGCACCGTTACGAAAACGATCCAAACGATCGACCCCAACGCCAAGATCGTCACGGACCCGCCGACCCGCCGTGTCGAGGTCCAGACCTCGGCCTCGCAAGAGCAGATCGCCGCGGCCCTGAGCGAAGCTGGCTTCCCGCCGCGCGCGCAGTAACACCGCGTCGTGGCCGGCCTGCACACAGGACGGCCGATGCGAGCACGTGCGCTGCGCCGTACCTGGCGCGGCGCTCAGTGCATCCCAAGGTAGGCCGACCTTGGCCACAGGGCCATCGCCACCATCATCAGGTTCTCGGTCAGGGACACGAAGCCCAGCGGCACGTTGCTGTCCCCGCCCACACAGGCGCACTTGAGTTCCCGGCGATCGACATAGACCGCCTTGAAAACCGACACGGCCCCGACGGTCCCGATGAACAGCGCCAACGGAATCGACACCCACATCCCCACGCCCGCGACCATCAGGACGCCTGCGATGGCCTCCGCGAACGGGTAGAAATAGGCATACCGAACCCAGCGCTTGGCCAGCAGGTCGTAGTTGAGGAACATCGTCGCGAAGCCGTCCACGTCCTTGAGCTTCTGCAGCGCCAGGAGACACATGGCAAAGGCCACGAACCACTCTGCCGCCTGAATGCTCCAGAGCTGGCCGAAGGCCGCCCAGCTCGCCGCCAGCGCCATCGCGGCCGCCATGGCGAACAGCGCGATCACAGGGGTGTAGGTCACGGCGTTCTTGTCCTTCACGGACATGCCGAAGAATTTGCGCAGGTCGTCGTAGCCGCCCACGCGCCGCCCGTTTATGAAGACCTGGGGCGTGGTCTCGACGCCATGCTCCTTCTTGAACGCATCCGTCTGCTCGCGGCTCGCCAAGTGTTTGTCCTCGACCTCGTAGCCCTTGCGGTTGAGCAGATCGAGCGACTTCAGCCCGTAGGGGCAGGTATGGCCGGGCATGACCATCCGGTAGAGCGTGGCTTGTTTGGGCGCAGACATGCTGGACTTCTCCTGTGGGACTTTTCATGGGCCGGCCGCAGCGCCGACTATCACGGATTGAAGGACTTTGACGACATTTCCAGCCTAACCGGCGGTGGTGCAAGGGGGTGTAGGCATCTGGCTCCCGGGGCGGTCGTCAGGCTGCAACGCCGTCAGTCCTCCGTCTGCCAGAGCAACCCCGCCGCAGGCCGGCGCGCCCGCGGCGGCACGCTGGGTCCTAGTGGTTCTCCTTGGCATGGTTGATCGTGTACTTCGGGATCTCGACGGTCAGGTCCTCGTTCGCCACGATGGCCTGGCAGCTCAGGCGCGATTGCGCCTCTAGCCCCCAGGCCCGGTCAAGCAGGTCGTCCTCGCACTCCTCGACCTCGTTGAGGGAATCGAATCCCTTGCGCACGATGCAGTGGCAGGTCGTGCAGGCACAGCTCATGTCGCAGGCATGTTCGATCTCGATGCCGTTGTCTAGCAGCGCCTCGCAGATCGAGGTGCCGACCGGCACGTTCAGCTCGGCGCCCTCGGGCGCCAGTTCAGGATGGGGCAAGACGGTGATCTTGGGCATGGTCTCTCCCGGCTGCTCAGTGCGCACGCGGCTTCTTTGCCGCTGCGTTGCCACTTGCACGCCGTGGCACGGCGCCGGTGCGCGCTTCGGGCTCGTCGTCGCTGGTATCGAGTTGCTCCAGCGTGTGCAGGATCGGGCAGTCGGGCCGTTCGTCGCCGGCGCAGCACCGGATCAGCGCCTTGAGCGTCTCGGCCATCTCCAACATGCTCGCGATGCGCCGGTCCAGCTCGGAGATGTGCTGCTGCGCCAGGCGCTTGACGTCGGCACTCCGGCGCGACTTGTCGTTCCACAGTCCCAGCAGGTCCGTGATCTCGGCCACCGAGAAGCCGAGGTCGCGCGCACGCCGGATGAAGTGCAGCCGGTGTACGTCGTCCTGGCTATAGGCGCGGTAGCCCGAATCGTTCCGGTCGGCCGGGGGAATCAAGCCGATCTGCTCGTAGTAGCGGATCATCTTGGCCGAGACCTTCGAGGCCTTGGATGCTTCACCGATGTTCATGGTGTTCCTCCTTTCTCAATGAGCGGTATCCGCCGCCAGCGGCGGCTGGAAGCGGCGCAGGCGCAGCGCGTTGCCGAGCACGAACACGCTGGACAGCGCCATCGCTCCGGCCGCGAAGATCGGCGACAGCAGCACACCGTATGCGGGGTATAGGACGCCAGCGGCCACCGGGATCAGGGCCGTGTTGTAGCCAAACGCCCAGAACAGGTTCTGGCGGATGTTGCCGATGGTGGCCTTGGACAGCGCGATGGCGTTGGGCACACCCTGCAGGTTGCCGGACATCAGCACCACGTCGGCCGACTCCACCGCCACGTCGGTGCCGGTGCCGATCGCCAGGCCCACGTCGGCCTCGGCCAGCGCCGGCGCATCGTTGATGCCGTCACCCACGTAGGCGATCTGGCCGTGGGTGGCCTTTAAGCGGCGCACGGCTTCGACCTTGCCCTCGGGCAGCACTTCGGCCACCACCTCGTCGATGCCCAGTTGCTTGGCGATGGCCTGCGCGGTACGCGCGTTGTCGCCAGTGATCATCGCCACCTTCAGGCCGAGCTGGTGCAGCGCGGCAATGGCCGCGGGCGTGCTGGACTTGATCGGATCGGCCACCGCGATGATGGCGGCCAGTCGGCCGTCGATCGCGGCGTACAGCGGCGACTTGCCCTCATTGCCCAGGCGCTCGGCCGTGCGAGCGAAGCCGCTCACGTCCAACCCCAGCTCACGCATGAAGCGATCGGCACCGACCTCGACACGCGCGCCGTCCACGGTGGCGCGCACGCCCATGCCCGTGACCGAATCGAAGTCTGTCATCGTCGGCAGCGCGATGCCACCTTCCACGGCCGACTCGACGATGGCGCGTGCGATCGGATGCTCCGAGCGCGATTCGACAGAGGCGACCTTCGCCAGCACCTGGTTGCGGTCAAAGCCGTCGGCAATCTCCAGGTCGGTCAGGACCGGGCGGCCCTCGGTCAGCGTGCCGGTCTTGTCCACGGCCACCACCTTGGCGTCCTTGAGCAGTTGCAGGGCTTCACCCTTGCGGAACAGTACGCCCATCTCGGCGCCCCGGCCCGTGCCGACCATGATGGAGGTCGGCGTCGCCAGACCCATGGCGCACGGGCAGGCAATGATCAGCACCGCCACGGCATTGACCAGCGCGAAGGACAGCGCGGGCGACGGGCCGAACACCAGCCAGACCAGGAAGGTCAGCACGGCGGCCAGCATGACGGCGGGCACGAACCACAGTGTCACCTTGTCCACCACGGCCTGGATCGGCAGCTTGGAACCTTGCGCCTGCTCGACCATGCGGATGATCTGCGCCAGCATGGTCTGACCGCCCACGGCGGTGGCACGCAGCGTCAGCGCACCCTTCTGGTTGACGGTGCCGCCGACCACGGTGCTGCCTTCCGCCTTTTCGACGGGAATCGGCTCGCCGGTGATCATCGACTCGTCCACGAAGCTGCGGCCCTCGGTCACTTCACCATCGACCGGCACGCGCTCGCCGGGGCGCACTTCCACGATGTCGCCCTGCGCCACGTCGTTGATCGGGATGTCCACGATGCGGCCGTCGCGCAGCACGTGCGCCTCCTTGGCCTGCAGGCCGACCAGGCGCTTGATGGCCTCGGAGGTGCGGCCCTTGGCCCGTGCCTCAAGAAAGCGGCCCAGCAGGATCAGCGCCACGATGACGGCGGCCGCCTCGTAGTACACGTTCACCGTGCCGGCCGGCAGCAGACTGGGCGCGAATGTGGCGACCATCGAATAGCCGAAGGCTGCGGCCGTGCCGACCGCGACCAGCGAGTTCATGTCGGGACCCAGGCGGAACAGCGCCGGGAAGCCCTTCTCGTAGAAGCGCCAGCCCGGAATGGCGAGCACCAGCAGGGTCAGCACGAACTGCAGATACCAACTCTGCTGGATGCCGATGGTGGAAGCCACCCACTCGTGCATGCCGGGAATCATGTGCGAGCCCATTTCGAGCACGAACACAGGCAGCGCCAGCACGGCGGCCAGGGTCAGGTCGCGCTTGAGTTCGGCGCGCTCGGCGTCCTTCTTCTCGGCGGCTTCCTCGTCGGCCTGCGCGCCGGTATCCACCGGGTTGGCCTCGTAGCCGACCTTCTCGATGGCCGCGATCAGGTCCGCCACGGCGGCCACGCCGCGCACGGTGGCACGCTCGGTCGCGAGGTTGACCGTGGCCTCGGTGACGCCGGGCACGGCCTTGAGTGCCTTCTCGACGCGGCCCACGCAGGAGGCGCAGGTCATGCCCTCGACCGCCAGTTCGACGGTGCCAGCCGGCACGTCGTAGCCGACCTTCTCGACCGCCTGGATCAACGCGATGCGATCGACAGGACTGGCCAGGCGGATGTCCGCCCGCTCGGTGGCGAGATTGACGGACACGCTGTCCACGCCCGGCACCTTGGCCAGGGCGGCCTCGACTCGGCCGACGCAGCTCGCGCAGGTCATGCCCTCGATGGGTAGGCTGATCGCTGCTGCGGTGGCACGAGCATCACTCGTTATTGGCATGCTCATGGTTGTTTCCCATAGTTGATATTCGACATGGGGGAGCTTAGGGTTTACCATCGTGGGAAGGTCAAGCGCTTTTTTCGGGTACTGTCAGGTTTCAGAAATGGCCCGGCGCACGGGGGAAACGAGGGGCCTTGGTCGCCAGGCTCGCCCTGGTCCCGGGCTGTGCGCGCGCTCAAGCGGTCGCAGCCTCGTTGATCCTGAAGGGCACGAACAGCCGTTCGAGGGTAGGAATTTTTGAGAGATGACTCCACGCAAACCAGCCAGTGCCCCACCGAAGGGCCCAAGCACCGATCTGGCCTCCCTGTCACAGAATGACGTGACCATCCTGGCCGAGACTTTCCGGCTCCTGGGCGATCCGTCGCGGCTCAAGGTCATGCTGTGCTGCATGAAGGGGTCCACGTCGGTAAGCGACATCGCGGAAGCCGTCGAACTCTCGCAGTCGTTGGTCAGCCATCACCTTCGACTGTTGCGTGGAGCCCGTCTGGTCAAGGGCGCGCGCCAGTCCAAGCAGATCTTCTATGAGGTAGCGGACAAGCACGTGAGCCAGGTGCTGCTGGACATGGCCATCCACATCGTTGAGGACAACAGCGACGACTAGCCTTGGTGCGAAACAGCCCTTACCGCGTCCCGTGAGGCCTATCCTTTCGGCCAGATCCGGTGCAAGTCATCCACGACCAGCACGTGATGGTGCCCGCCTTGGTTCGCGTGCTGACGCAAGTGGGGGTGATCCGCCGACAGGTTCGGATGGTCATGGGCCAAGTCCGACGGGTCGCTGGCCGGCCACAGCCGAAGCGCCAGCGCCACGCCAGCTAGGCCGATCAAGGACATGACGACGAACGTCGATTGCAGCCCCATGGCCGCGCCGAAGCGTCCGGCCAGCGGGTAGCAGATGAGCCAGCAGGCGTGCGACAGCGCGAAGTGGGCCGCGAAGATCGCTGGACGGTCCTCGGCGTGGGCCGAGCGGCGCAGAAGACGGCCGGATGGCGTCTGCGCCACGCTGTAGCCAAAGCCGATCACCAGCCACAGCGGCAGCAACAGCGCATAGCTCGGCAGCAGTGCGCCGATCGCCGTGCCCACGACGAGGACAGCGGCGCCGGTGAGCATCGCGGGTCGGTCGGCTACTTTCTCCAGTAGGGACGGCAAGACGAAGGCGGCCACCATCGAGCCGCCTCCGAACGCCGCCAGTGCCCACGCCACCTCGACTTCGCCCAGGCCGAAACGCGCCTTCACGAGCACCACCGTGTTCACGATCACCATCGCGCCGGCCGCCGAGACGGCCAGGCTGATCGCCAGCAGGCCCCGCAGGCGAGGCGTGGCGAGGTAGATGCGCGTGCCGCGCGTCGTTCGCTCCCAGATGCCGCGGCGCGGGCCGGGGACGGACGTGGGCAACCGCACGCTGACCACGAGAGCGGCTGAAACGAGGAAACCGAGCACCGTTCCCGCGAACAGGTTGTGAAAGCTGATGACGGTCAGCAGCGCGGCGGCCAGCATCGGGGAAATCAGGCTTTCCAGGTCGTAGGCCAGCCGGGACAGCGACAGCGCCTTCGTGTAGTCCTCTTCGTCGGGAAGGATGTCCGGGATGGTGGCCTGGAAGGTCGGCGTGAAGCCGGCGGATGCCGCCTGCAGAACGAAGATCAGCAGGTAGATCTGCCAGACCTCGGTGACGAAGGGCAGGCACAGCGCGACGGCCGCTCGCACGAGG
>CALMCS010001000.1 GCA_937862875.1 uncultured Comamonadaceae bacterium | reverse complement strand
GCTGGATGGCGGGATTTATCCGCTTTCCCATTACGGTGCTCGAAGAACTCGCCCATACACTGGCACCCAATGCGGCCGCCAGCAGCCGTGAAAGCCTGGCAACCATTCCCAATAGCGTGAACAATCTCGACGAAAACGATCCGTTCGTGCGTACGGCGGCGGGCTTTCCCATCTCATCCCAGGTGCGCTATCACTCGATCGTGGCCCAAGCCAATTCCGAAGTGGCCCTCGATGATTCCGATGACGGTCTTGTGCCTTATCGCAGCGCACATCTTCCCGGCGCACAGTCCGAGAAAGTCATTATTTCGGGGCACAGCGTGCAACAGAGCGCGGCCGCGATACTGGAGATCCAGCGTATTCTGAGAGAGGACATGGCTCTGCGGGAAGCGCATTTACAGCCATAGACAACTGCCATCTGCTGTGCGCGGCCGAGCTGATTTCGGATTTCGTATGGGCGTAATGCATTCATCTGAATGCGCAAAGAGCATCAGACTTACTGTTGCCCGCTCGACGCTGGCACAGTGGGTCGGTGCGTGCGGCGCGCAACTGCAGCCGATGGTAAAGGCGCTGGATGACGAACTGCGTCGCCACGTGGTGCTGCACGCCCACGAGACGCCGATGCTCAAGCCCAAGCATCTTGGCGACGGCAAGGCGTACCCAACGTGATCCGCCGTCTGGCGGCGACCCAGCCCATGCTCGACAAAATCGTCGGCCACCAACGCCACATCGCTCAGGCCTACGGCATATCGATGGAGCATGCGCGCTGGCTGTTGACCACCGTGGCGTTCCACTGCCTTGCCGTGGCCGACACGGTGTACTCGGTCGCCGAACGGGAACCCGTCGTGGATGCAGACCGTGCGACGGAGGAAGCCGAGATGGAGGCCGAACTCAACAGGGCATGCACGCACTCATTGTTGGCATGCTGGCCTTGATGGATGCTGATGGCCTTTCAGGAGATAGTTGATCGTCGTTCTCGTTTGTGGGGGTTGAATGGAAATCCAGGGATGCCGTAATTGAGGAGCCTGGACGGCGTATCGTTCAGGAACAAACACGCACGGGCGGCCAGGCCCTGCCGTGGCTCGACATGACGGCCTTCCTGCGCGGGGCCATCGACCTTGCGCTAGACAACCATGCCAATGCGCCACGCAGCAATACGCAATGGGTGTTCTTCGACCGTGGCCTGATCGACGCGGCGGCAGCACCCCAGGCACTGGACGGCACTACTATTCTGGACACGATTGCCCAGTCGCATCGCTACCACTCGCGCATCTTTCTGGCCCCGCCGTGGCCTGAAATCTATGTGCAGGACGAAGAACGCCGTCACAGCATGGATGAAGCGCGGGCTGAATTCGAGCGGCTTCAGCGCACCTATCCAGCGCTGGGCTATGCGGTATCGCGGTTGCCCAAGATCAGAGTGGCGCAACGCGCTGACTTTGTGCTGGACACCTTGGCTAGCCGCTAACCTACCAAGGCGAACTCTACCGTATCTCACCGCCACGTAGGACTCCATGCTCAAATCTCTTGCGTAACTCTGAGATAAGGATTGTTGGGTGGTACTGCATCGAACAACCAATTCGCATCGATCAGCAAATACCCATGCAGCTTCCGGGACTTGCGCGGCCCGGTGACTTCACAGATCCAGATGTTCAAGCCGCTGTCGTGCTTTCGATGCAACCCCAGTTTCTCAAAGCGCTTCTGCACCCACTGCCAATCCGGCATCTTGTCCTGCCGTGCCAGCGTGCCGACATGAGGGTGCTCCTGGACGTAGCGCTGGAACACACCTGGGCTGACCAAGTAGGCCGTGTCATTCACGGAATGCACGAGCGCTTTTGCGTCGTTGATGATGAGCCGGCGCGAAGCAATTCCCTGTTTCAGCCACATCATGAAATGTTCGCCTGACGGGGGCGCTGCTGTTAGGGGTGGTTTAGCAGTAGATGGTGGTGGCGAAGGAAGCACTGCGGCAGTCGCTGGCATAGGAGTGCTGGGGTCTGCGGGGTAGCTTCTCTGTGCGACCGGCTCCACATCCTGCTCGGCACCAGGCGAGCCGCTCGTGCTCACCATTGCCAGCATGTCCTCCATGACATCGGACACGGGCTGGGCCTTAGGCGGTGAGGCGGTGACGGTACTACTGCCTTCCCAAGATGGAAGTTTCTGACCGTTCGGGGCTGCCTTCGCCATGGCCGCAGGCGGCATTTTCGGCGCCTCGGCGTCGTTTTCGGCGACTGCCGCGTCGATCGCTACCGTGCCTGCAAAAGGCGTCGGTCGCTCGCCAGATTCCCAGATCAGCGCAGGAGCGAGGCGCAACAGGGTGAACGAGTGGGACCAGCCGGTGGAACTGGTTATGGTCGCGCGCCAAATAGCCTTGCCGTCGGGCGCCGGCTGCAACATGCCGTGATCCTGGAGGACGTTGAACACCGCGGTGTTGTTCGCAGGGATGCCATCGACGCCTTGGGACAGCAGGTGCGCACGCAGTTTGTCCGAGACCGTTTTGCTCACCAGCCACAGGGCATCGTCGGTGAGCCAGCCATCGGAGGCTTCCGGCTGGTTCAGTTTCAACTGTTCCTTGAGCAGGTAGCGCAACCCGTCGAGCAGCTTGCGCTGCAGCGCGTGCTTGGGCGCAGCCATGGCGCGGGCCGGATCGCCGCCCAGCTCCTGGGCCACCGAGGCCCGGTCTGCCTGCACGACAAGTTCGCCCAGTACGCCGGCGTGCTCGTACTGCCCGGCCAGGACGTAGAGCAGTGGTGCCCACAGGGACGGATAGCCGCTGAGCCAGTCCAGGGCCTCACGGTCGAGCAGTTGGTGGTAGAGCAAACCTGTCGCGGCGCTGTGCAGGCGGTACTCGCGATCGTCGCGGTAGCGGAATCGGTATGGCTGGCGCAGCGGGCCGTGCCAAGGGTGCCAGATGCTGCCGTCGGCCAGCTCGACGTGCAGATCGACGGCGATCTTGCCGATGTCGTGCAGCAGCGCGGCGTAGGCGACGGCGGCGGTCCAGGCTTCGGACTGTGCCGCTTGGTCTTCGGGGCTGGCGCCGATGGGCAGCAGATGGGACTGCCGCAGTTTCAGACTGTAGGCGACGATTTCGAGGCCGTGGTCGAGCATGCCGCCCAGATAGGCATGGTGATGCGCCTCGGAGGCCGGGAAGGCCTGGACCAGCTCGGCGTAGCGTTCCAGGGGCGCTCGGTACAGCGTGGCGAATTGCCTGCGCGACAGCGAGGTGCGCTGCCAAATGTGCTCCAGCAGCTTCTGCCGGCGCGGGGTGGCCAGCAGCGATGCGGCCGACTCGGGCCGCATCAACCCTTTCGGGAGGACGGTGGCGGGTGCTGGCGGTGGCGCGCCGGCGACCGGGGGCCGTTTTCGCTGGAACAGGGAGAGCATGCGGGTGTCCTGTGGCGGGCCGACCGGGAGGCCTTTTTGCCTTTTCGAGGTAGGGCCTTTCCCCTTGCACCCCATTCCCTTGCCGTTTCGGCCCTTTGGCCTTTAACCGTTTCGGTATAGCGGGGCCTGGGTTGCGGTTCCAGCGTCAATGTGGAACCCGCACGAATGGATTGCGCGGCGACCAGCCGCTGGCCTCGGCCTATGCTGCGGAGACGCTGTTTTCGCCAGGTAGGTTGCTCTCTAGGCGTCAAAGTTGACAAATGCGACAAAGGCGACTAGAGTAAGTCCTGTCTCAAACCTACCTGGGAGATGACCATGCCCACCGCCATTGAATTCATTGCCGACCGTCTGCCGCGTGTCACCGTGGAGGATGTGCGCCGCTTCGCGGATACCGTCGAAATCCGGGATGCGCCGGCTTTCGCGGCCGAGTTGCAGGCGTTCATTCACGAGCGCGTGGAGGCGGTAAAGCTGCCAGCCAACCTCGAAGGTGAAACGGTGGAGCACGCCTTGAAGCGTAAGACGGCTGCGCTGCGCGCTGAGACGCGCTGGGCGCCGACTGAAACCGACGTCCAGCGAGGCCGCGCCGTGCTGCTGGAAACCTTCAACCAGCCGCACAACCTGCCGCCCGCGGAGTACGCCAAGCTGGCGGACAAGTCGCGCCAGCAGATCTACAAGGACATCCTCGCGCGCCGGCTGCTGGCGCTGAACGTGGGGCCGCGCGGCCAGAAGCTGCCCGACTGGCAGCTCGACCCGGTGAAGCAGCAGTTGACCCAAACCGTGCTTCAAGAGGTCGAGGGCATCGACCATTGGACGATCTACCGCGCACTATCCGAACCGCTCGAAGGCTTGGGCGGACGCTCGCCAGTGGATGCGGTGACGCATGGCACGATCGATGACGTGGCCGAAGCGGTGTTCAACGTGCTGGGCGTTCAGGTGCATTGAGGCAAGACCGCCATGAGCCGCGAACTGCCCTTGTTCTTGATCGATGCGGGTGAGCTGCTCCAGCATGTGAGCCGCGTCGTCTATCGGGGCAGCCCGCTGTACTATGGCCGCAGCAGCACCAATCGCTACGATGACCCGGC
>CALMCS010000999.1 GCA_937862875.1 uncultured Comamonadaceae bacterium | reverse complement strand
GTCACGATCACCAGCATGAACACCAGCGTGAGTCCAACGAGCAAGATCGACAGCGCCAACTCGTTCGGCGTCTTCTGCCTGCGGGCCGACTCCACCATCGAAATCATGCGATCGAGAAACGACTCGCCGGGGTTGACCGTGACCTGCACCACCAGCCAATCGGACAGCACGCGCGTGCCACCCGTGACGGAGGAAAAGTCGCCGCCCGCCTCGCGGATCACCGGTGCCGACTCGCCCGTGATGGCACTCTCGTCCACCGAGGCGACGCCCTCGATCACCGTGCCATCGAGCGCAATGGTGTCGCCGGCCTCGACCAGCATCACCACACCCGCACGCAACTCGTTGGCCTGCACGGGCACCCACTGGGCACCGAAGTGCGGCTCGGTCAGCACCTTGGCGACGGTATTGCGCTTCATGCCGCGCAGGCTCGCGGCCTGGGCGCGGCTGCGGCCTTCGGCCAGTGCTTCGGCAAAGTTGGCGAACAACACGGTGAACCACAGCCAGAGTGCGATCGCGAGAATGAATCCGGCCGGAGCCTCTCCGTCCCCACCCAAGGCTTGCGCCCACAGCAGCGTGGTCAAGATCGCGCCGAGGTACACCACCAACATGACCGGATTGCGCCACTGTGCGCGCGGCGTCAGCTTGCGCACGGAGTCAATCAAGGCCCCACGCACCAGACCCGCGTCGAACAACGGAAGCGAAGATGTTTTTTTGGACATGTGATTCACTCCTTCTTCTGACCATGTGCTGCCAGCGCATCCAGCGCCAGATTCAGCTCCAGCACGTTCACACGCGGCTCGCCCAGCAACCACAGATCACGCTGCGCCGTGTGTTGCGTCACCAGCTGCGCAACCTGCGTTTTCGCGAGGTGACGCTCGCGCGCTACCCGTCCAATCTGTGCCTGGGCGTTGGCCACCGAAATATGCGGATCGAGGCCCGATGCGGACGCGGTCACCGCATCCACTGGCACCGATGCATTGGGGGCGAGCTGATTCAATGCGCGATACGCCGCCACCCGCGCTGTGACGGCGTCCTGCAGCGCCTGGTTGGTAACGCCCTGGTTGCTGCCCGCCGACAGCGCGGCGTTGTAGGGCGCGCTGATGGTGGCCTCTGGGTTGGCTGGATCGGGCGCGGTCGTCACACTGGGCCGGCCCTGAAAATACTGCGCGCCTTGGAATGCCTGCCCGATCAGCGACGAGCCGACAACGACTCCATCGCGTTGAATCAGGCTGCCTTCGGCGCGCTGTGGAAACATCGAATGCGCGACCACCGTGGTGGCCAGCGGATAGGCGATACCCGCCACCACGCACAGCGCGATGGCAGCGCGGGCGCAATGGCCGATGGTTTTCCATCCACCGAAACTCCGGTGGACGACCGCATTCGCGGGGTTGGATTGAACCAGGCTGTTCATGAAATTCTCCTGCGGGCAGCACGCTGCCCGCTCCATACATTCGGGGTGTTGATCTGTAGAGGTGCAGGCTTCAGGGCAGCGTTTGCCCGGCGAGCATCTGCAGGTGCTCCACCACCGGCCCCAACGCGAGTGCCGGAAGAAAGGTGAGACCGCCGACCACCAGAATCACAAAAATCAGCAGACCCATGAACAGCGGCGTGGCCGTCGGGAACGTTCCGGGGCCCGTGGGCACCGTGGCCTTCGCCGCCAGACTTCCGGCCACCGCCAGCATCGGCAGCATGGTCAGAAAGCGTCCGGCCAGCATCGCCAAACCCAGCGTGGTGTTGAAGAACGGCGTGTTCGCATTCAGGCCCGCAAATGCGGAGCCGTTGTTGGCGGTGGCCGAGGTGTAGGCGTAGAGCACTTCAGAGAAGCCGTGCGCTCCGCGGTTGTTCAGGCTCGCCACGGTGTCCGGCCACACGCTCGCCAGCGCGGTGAAGCCCAGCACGCACAGCGGATGCGCCAGCACCGACAGCATCACCAGCTTGATCTCACGCGCCTCGATCTTCTTGCCCAGAAACTCGGGCGTGCGACCGATCATCATCCCCGCGACAAACACGGTGAGGATGGCGTACTGAATCAGGTTGATCAGCCCCACGCCGTCGCCGCCAAACACGCTGTTCAGCATCATCAACGCCAGCGGCGCAATGCTGCCGAGCGGTGTGAGCGAATCGTGCATGGCGTTGACCGAGCCCGTGGTCGCGGCGGTGGTCGTGGTCACAAACAGCGCGGTATCGGCAATCCCGAAGCGCAGCTCCTTGCCCTCCATGTTGCCGCCGGGTTGTGTGCTGCTCAGCGTCTGATCGGCACCCGAGCGGGTCAGCAGGTCGCTGCCGCGTTGCTCGGCACTGAACGTGAGCGCCAGAAAGCCGATGAACATCACCATGCAAGCGCCAAACAGCACCCAGCCCTGGCGGCGGCGCAGCAGCATCGAGCCGAACGCGTAGGTCAGCGCCGCAGGAATCAACAGCATCGAGAAGATGTGCACGATGTTGGTGAGCGGCGTGGGGTTCTCGAACGGGTGCGCGGAGTTCATGCTGAAGAATCCGCCGCCGTTGGTACCGATGTGCTTGATGCTCTCCAAGCTCGCGATCGGGCCCATCAGAATGTTCTGCACTCCACCTTCGAGCGTGCTCGCCTGCACCTGCGTCGTCAGCGTTTGCGGCACTCCCTGCCACACATGGAACAGCGCCAGCACAAAGCACAGCGGCAGCATCACCCGCCACAGCACGCGCACAAAGTCGACCCAGTAGTTGCCCACATCGGCCGCATGGGTGCGCGCAATGCCGCGCACGAAACCGGCACCCACGGCAACGCCCGCGGTCGATCCGGCAAACATCAGAAACGTGATCACCACCATTTGCGTGGCGTTCGAGAGACTCGCCTCGCCCGCATAGGCCTGCCAGTTGGTATTGGTGATGAACGACGCCGCCGTGTTGAACGCCAGGTCGGGCGACTGCGCCGCATTGCCCAGCCCGTTGAGCGGCAGGTAGCTCTGCATGCGCAGCAGCAGATAGCCCAGCAACATCATCAGCGCATTGGACAGCAGCAGTACCCCGCCGTAGCGCTGCCAACCCATGCGCTCATCGGGATTCACGCCGATCAGGCGATAGCTCCAGCGCTCAATGCGCCAGTGCGAATCACCCGTAAAACAATAGGCAAGCCACTTGCCCATGACCGCGGTAAGCGCCGTGACAATCACCAGCACCCCCGCATATTCAAGCCATACCATCCACATTTGAATCTCCTTGAAATCTGAGAACAATTCAAATGCGCACGAGGGCGACGATCAGCCCCAGCAGCCCGCCAAAGCAGGCCACCGTGAGCAACACATACATCAGGTCTTGCATGGTGCGGCTCCTCAGAACTTTTCGGGGCGCACCAGGGCGTAGCCGAGATAGCCAAACAAACCGATGGCACTCGCTACGGCCACCCAATCAATCCACGTAAAACTCCACATGACTTTCTCCCTCGGCGTGGCACGGCCACTCCTGTTGACAATGGGAGAACTGTAGAAATAGACGCATCAAGACCGGGTTGAGATTGCCCGGCCGCGTATCAAGATGGCATCAAGAAAGCCGTCAAGAGATTTTTGCGGCGGCGGCAGCCAGGCGCTGCAAACGCAAGGCAAACCAGAACACCACGGCCATGACCGCCAGCGCCAGCAGACCCACGCCGTTCCAGCCCAGGTGCTGGAGAAACCAGCCCGCACCCGCGCCCAGGATGCTCGAGCCCATGTAGTAGCTCCAGAGATAGAGCGACGAGGCGTGGCCCTTGTTGGCCTTCGCGATGCGCCCCACCCAGCCACTGGCGATGGAATGCGCGACAAAGAACCCGGCGGTCATCAGCACGATGCCCACCACAATCCACGCGAGACTCGCCAACGCGTTGCCCAGCATGGTGCTGAGCACGCCCAGCACCATGATGGACGCGCCGGTGATCAACACCTTTCCGCGCCCCAGGCGATCGGCAAACGCGCCCGCCAGCGGCGACGCGAACATGCCGAACACGTAGGCATAGAAAAAATAGCTGATCTGCACCTGATTCAAGCGATACGGCGGCGCGCTCAACAAAAAGCCCGCGTAGTTGTAGATGCTGACGAACACGCCCATCAAGCCGAACGAGATGATGAACAGCGACAGCAGGCCGTCGTGCCGCAGATGCTGCGACCAGGCCTTGAAGTGGTAGGCCGCGCCCAACCCGCGCTTGCGCACGAAGTTGCGCGACGGCGGCAGCAGCTTCAGAAAGCCGATGGCCACAATCAGATCCAGCACCGAGATCGCCGCCAACGCGTTGCGCCAGCCCCAGAGATCCGTCAGCAGGCCCACGCCAATGCGCCCGGCCATGCCACCAAACGCCGTGCCGCCCACATACAGCCCCACGGCAAAGCCGAGGCCCTTGGGATCGATCTCTTCAAACAGGTACGCCATCACCACCGCCGGCACGCCGCCCAGCAGAATGCCCTCGAGCAGCCGCGCGGCCAGCAACGCATTCCATTGCGGCAGGAACGATGCCGCCAGATTGCACAGCGCCGCCAACGCGAGCGAGACAAACATCAGCTTGCGCCGCCCCAACCCCTCCGACAGCGCACCGGCGACCACGATCGAGATCGCCAGACTACCGGTCGTGAGCGATAGCGCCAACGCACTGGCCGCAGGACTCACGCCATAGGTCGCCGCAAACTCGGGCAACAGGGGCTGCACGCAATACAGGAGCGAGAACGTGGCAAATCCCACGAGAAACAGCGCGACGCTGACACGCCAATAGGTAGGAGTGCCGCGCTGAATCCATACCGGCACCTGGGGCACGGGTTCGGATAGGGACGCCTTGGCTGCGATATCGGGGGCGTCCTCCGCCGCGGTACGGTTCATAGGGAAAGTCGAAGAGATGGCAAAATCGGCGAGCGATCATCGGAAAGCGATCGATTGTGCACCTCAATGAAGACGGTGCAGCCCTCACCACTCCATGACCCAGAAGCAGATTCATAACAACCAGTTCGACAAGATCAGAATCCTGGCGGCGCTGGGTGTGATCGTTTCCCACCATTTTTCTCTGACGGGCACGCAGGGCCCGTTCTGGCTGGAGAACCGCTGGCTCAACTGGGCCTTTCTGGGTGGAGTCTGCGTGATGGTGTTCCTGTGCATCAGCGGCTATCTGGTCACGCGCAGTTGGTGCCGACAGCCGCAATTCGGGCCCTATCTGTGGAAGCGCGTATTGCGCCTGTGGCCCGGCATGCTGGGCTCGGTGTTGCTCTGCATCTTCTTTTTCGGGCTGATCTTCACGAATCTACCCGCGCGTGAATTTCTTCTATCGCCCCAAACTCGGCAATTCCTTTTCGACAATCTGTCGCTGGTCCGAGAAAACGCCAATCTGCCCGGCGTATTCATGAATCAAGGTTATGCCGGGGTAATGAATGGCGTCTATTGGACTATTCCAATGGAATTCATGTGCTATCTGGTGTTGGGTGCCCTGGGTGTGCTCGGCGTATTGCGCGTTCCCCTGCTGGTCAATGGCCTCGCGCTGGCCTATATCGCGGGCTTTCTGGTCTTCGCCAACTACGATTTCACGGGCCAGATTCGCCATTGGATCGAATATCCCGCCTTTTTTGTCGCCGGTTCCTGGATCGCGCTGCATAACGACTGGTTCATGCGCAACGGCAAGCGCATCCTGCTGATCGCCGGCCCGATCCTGTTGATCATCTACTTCTTCACGCCACTCACCGCCACGGCGCGCTTTTTCCTGATTCCGCTGTTTGTCATCTACATCGGCAATCTGCCCGCCAAGGAAAGCTGGTTCACGCGCCTCGGCGATCCGTCCTACGGAATCTACCTTTATGGATTTCCCATCGCGCAATCGGTCATTGCCGTTGCGCCGAAGCTGAATTTCTGGGTAAGCCTCTCGCTGGCATTAATACTCGCCATCATGGCGGGATATGCCTCCTGGCTGCTGCTCGAATCACGCGCATTGCGCCTCAAAAACCTATTCGGGCAGGGGACCTCCAAACCGGTGGTTTCCCAATAGTGCAAGTGCGTCAACGAGCACAGATAACCCACGCTCTGTAAAATGCCCCGATTCGCCGTAGCCCCTGTGGACTACGCGCCCTCCTGATCGATCGCTTTCCCCCGAGATTTCCCTTGACCTACGCTCCAGAAACCCAGCGCCGTCGCACCTTTGCCATCATCTCTCACCCTGACGCGGGTAAAACCACGCTGACGGAAAAGCTGCTGCTGTTCTCGGGCGCGATCCAGATTGCCGGTGCCGTCAAAGGCCGCAAGGCCAGCCGCCACGCCACCTCCGACTGGATGGAAATCGAAAAGCAGCGCGGAATCTCGGTCGCCTCCTCGGTGATGCAGATGAGCTACCGCGACCACGTCATCAACCTGCTCGACACCCCCG